>NZ_JBITXP010000001.1:199089-207766 GCF_044544765.1 Streptomyces sp. NPDC053513 | reverse complement strand
TTCACGACGTCGCCCCCCCGCTCACCCCAGGGGCTGGCGGGGGGGGTGGGGGCGCCCCCCCCCCGGCCCCCCCCGGCCCCGCCCCCCCCGGCGGGGGGGGGGGGCCCCCCCCCCCCCCCCCCCCCCCCATGGCGTTGTCCGCCTCCCGTCAGGAGGCCGGGGTCCTCACCGGGCCCAGCCAGTGGACCAGTTCCGCGTGGAGCCGGTCCAGGTCGCCGGCGTGACCGTGGGCGGCGATGTGTCCGTCGGGCCGCACGAGGTAGTAGCCCTGGTGCCGGCAGCCCGTCGTGCGGCGCACGGAACCGGCCGCCAGGTCGACCGTGCGTATCGAGGGCCGGGCGGCCGTGATGGCGCGGGTCTCGGCGCGCCAGGCCGCGCCGTCGCCGGCGCAGGTCACGACGAGGGTCCAGCCGGCCGGCCGGCCGCCCGGGCCCGCGATCCCGTGCGGAAGCGCCAGCTCGCGCGGGAAGACCGCGCCGACGGTGAGGCCGCCGGGCAGCTTCGCGCGCAGCCGGCACGACGGGCGCCCGGACGGCAGCTGCGTCTCGCGCAGGGCGGGGTAGGACAGGCGCCGGCCCGCCATCACCGGCGCGTAGAGCCGGAAGAGCCCGCTGCGGTCGGCCACGCGGAAGGCCGCGTCGCGGGCGGTGATCGCCGCGGGCCTGCGCACCATCCACCCGCGGGTCTGGATGTCGGTGTCGCGCACCACCCGGCGGGCCACGGCGGCCCGTTCGGGTCCGTAGGTGCGCAACAGGTCGGAGGGGGCCTCGCCGTGGAGCACCGCCGCGAGCTTCCAGGCGAGGTTGTGGGCGTCCTGGATGCCGGTGTTGAGACCCTGCCCGCCGGCGGGGCTGTGGACGTGGGCGGCGTCACCGGCGATGAAGACCCGCCCGAGCTGGAACTCGCTGGCGTGGCGGGCGTGGATGCGGAAGTCGGAGACCCAGACGGGATCGGTCAGCCGGACGCCGCCGGGGCCGCGCTCGTCCACGATCGCCTGCATCCGCTCGACCGTGACCTTCTCGCCCGGAGGGAGGCTGGAGAAGAACCGGAAGACGCCGTCCGGGAGGGCGACGACGACCAGCGCACCGGCGGCCGACTGGTAGTAGAGGGCCTGGTCGGGCGGGAGGTACCCCTCGATCCGGGCGTCGACGAGGGCGAAGGCGCTCTCGTAGGTGCTGCCGGTGAACCCGCCGCCGAGCTGGGCGCGCACCGCGCTGCCCGCACCGTCGGTGCCGACGACGAAGGGGGCCCGGGTGCGCTCGACGCGGCCGTCGGCGTGTTCCAGCACGGCCGTGACGTCGGCGGCGCCGTCGACGCGCCCGGAGAAGTCGACGCCCTCCAGGGTCAGCAGCCGCACCCCCCGCTCCACCTTGCCGCCCAGGGCGGCGAGCCGGTCGCGCAGGATCCGCTCGGTCTCGTTCTGCGGCAGGCAGACGGGGCTGAGGTCCTGGGGGAAGGCGAAGCTGGCCAGGCGCCGGCGCTCGGAGAAGTAACTGAAGGCGTTGATCTGGATCCCGGCCTCGCGCAGCTCGCCGAGCACGCCCAGGTCCTCGAAGAGGTCGATGCTGCGCGGCCACACCAGCAGGGCCTTGGGGAAGGGGGAGGGCTCGGGGGCCCGGTCGACGATGCGTACGCGCACGCCGCGGCGCAGCAGTTCGCACGCCACGACCATGCCGGTCGGCCCGGCCCCCACGACGAGGACGTCGTAGGGCTCGGGCGCCGGGGTCTTCCGTGGCGTCTCGGACGTGTTCGGCATGGCTCTGTCCTGCCTCTCGTTGACGATAGTCATCAGATCTCTTACAGTTCTCCGTAATCTTATATGTGGCCGTCAAGTCGCGGCGACCGGAAGGAAAAGAGGAGACATGACCATCCAGACCGACACCCGGCTCACGCCGGTGCCGGAGCAGCGGGAAGGAGAGGGATCGGTCCTCGTGATGATCGCCGTCGCGCTGGCCAGTGTCCTTCTCCCGCTGGCCATCACCGCCCCCGCGGTGGCGATGCCCGACCTCACCGTCGACCTCGCGTCCGACGTCGCCGGCGGACAGTGGGTGCAGAACGCCTACGGCGTCACCTTCGCGGCCTGCATGCTGGCCGCCGGCACCCTCGCCGACCAGTTCGGCCGCCGTCGCGTCCTCGCCGTCGGCACCGTCGTCTTCATGGCGATGTCGCTGGTCGCCGCCCTGTCCACGGACATCCTGGTCCTCGACATCGCCCGCGGCCTCCAGGGCATCGGCGCCGCCGGCGTGCTCACCAGCGGCGCCGCCATCCTCGCCGCCTCCTTCACCGGACGCCGCCGCATCCAGGCCTTCGGCGTCCTCGGCACCTCCTTCGGCGCCGGCCTCGCCCTCGGCCCCGTCCTCGGCGGCGCGCTCGTCGGCCTCGCCGGCTGGCGCGGCGTGTTCTGGGTGAACCTCGTGGTCGGCGCCGCGGCGCTGCTCCTCATGCCCCGCATCCGCGAGTCGAAGGACCCCAACGCCACCCGGGTCGACTGGGCGGGCCTGACGGCCTTCAGCGCCAGCCTCTTCCTGCTCGCCCTCGGCTTCGTCGAGGCCGGCGAACGCGGTTGGGGCCACCCCGCCACCGTCGGATCCCTCGTCGGGTTCGCCGTCTTCATGGCCGCCTTCGTGGTGATCGAACAGCGCGTGGCGCGCCCCATGTTCGACCTCTCCCTCTTCCGCAACCCCACCTTCGTCGTCGTGGTCTGCCAGCCGTTCACCATCACCTTCGGCTTCGTGGTGCTGCTGAACTTCCTGCCCCCGTACTTCACGGGCGTCGGCGGCTACACCGCCACCCAGTCCGGCGTGCTCCTCCTCCCGCTGATGCTGCCGATCTTCGTGCTGCCCCTGCTGATCGGACGCCTCGTCGGGGACCGCATCTCCCCCCGCATGCTGCTGACCCTCAGCTCGCTGCTCATCGCCGTCGGCTCGGTGTGGCTGGTCGTCCTGGAACCGGGCCAGCCCTGGGGTCAGCTCGTCGGCCCGCTCCTCGTCTTCGGACTCGGCGTCGGCTCCGCCTTCGGCGCGATGGACAACGCCGCCGTCAGCGTCGTCCCCGTGGAGCGCGCCGGCATGGCCTCCGGCATCTTCAACACCATGCGCATCGCGGGCGAGACCGTCGCCGTCGCCGCCGCCGGAGGCTTCCTCGCCTCCTACGCCCGCTCCGAACTCATCAGCAGCTCACCCGAGTTCGCCCAGCAGGCGCCCCGACTGGCCGGAGAGGCGACCCAGGGCCGCCTGGACGCCGCGCTCGCCGCCGTCGCCCCCGCCCGCCGGCCCGAGGCGCTGGACGCGGTGGCCGCCAGCCTCACCTCCGGCATGCACGTCGCCTTCATCGCCCTCGCGGTCCTCGCCGGCGCCGGAGCGCTCATCACCTTCCTCGTCGTCAAGGACAAGGAACTCAAGGACGCCGGCTGAGGCGTCCCCCACGGACCGGGAGCGTCCGGCGTCCCCCGTCCCGGGCGCTCCCTCCCCTCCCCGCCCCTTCCGGGGCACCCCCACCCCCCACCCCCGCTCCGGGGCACCCCCACACCCAGCCAGAACGAACCACCCAACCGAAAGCAGGAGAACATGCGATACCGCTACCTCGGCGACACCGGCCTGTCCGTCTCCGAACTGTGCTTCGGCGCCATGACCTTCGGCGGCGGAGCCACCTTCCTGGGCGCCGCCGACCGCAACTGGTCGGAGTTCGGCACCGTCGAGGACGGCAACGTCACGCGGATGATGGACCAGGCCCTCGACGCCGGCATCAACTTCTTCGACACCGCCGACGTCTACAAGAACGGCATGGGCGAGGAGTTCTTCGGCCGCACCCTCGGCAAGGTCCGCGACCGCGTCATCATCGGCACCAAGGGCCGCTGGCGCATCACGGACGACCCCAACGACATCGGCGCCACCCGTCACCACCTCTACGCCGCCGTCGAGAACAGCCTGCGCCGCCTCAACACCGACTACATCGACCTCTACCACATCCACGGCTTCGACCCGCGGACCTCGCTCGACGAGACCCTGCGCGTCCTGGACGACCTGGTCCGCTCGGGCAAGATCCGCTACATCGGCGTCTCCAACTTCGCCGGCTGGCAGCTGATGAAGGCCCTGTCGGTCTCCGACCGCCGCAACCTGAGCCGCTTCGTCTGCTACCAGGGCTACTACAACCTCGCCGCCCGCGACCTGGAGCACGAGATCGTGCCGCTCGCCATCGACCAGAAGGTCGGCATCACGGCCTGGTCGCCGCTGGCCGGCGGCTTCCTCACCGGCAAGTACCGGCGCGGCGAGGGCCGCCCCGAGGGCAGCCGCCTCTCCCAGCGGACCCCGGCCGAGTCCGCGCCGCTGACCGACGAGGACCAGGCGTACGACATCGTCGACACCATGGCGCAGATAGCCGACGAGCGCGGCGCCACCGTCGCCCAGGTCGCCCTCAACTGGGTGCTCGCCAAGCCCGGCATCACCTCGGCCGTCGTGGGCGCCACCAAGCCGCACCAGCTCGCCGACAACCTCCAGGCGATGGAGTGGACCCTCGGCGAGGACGAGCTCGCCCGCCTCGACAAGGTCAGCGAGACCCAGGCCCCGTACCCCTACTGGCACATCGGCACCGTCGGCGCCGACCGCAAGGAGCCGGGCGACGTCTACCCGGCCTGATCGCCCCCACCCGGCCTGATCGCCCCCGTCCGGCCCGCCGCGCGGGCGACGGCGGCACAGCCACGGAGGGACGACCGCTCGTGTCGTCCCTCCACCCGTCGTGCCGCACCCGCGGCGGTCCGCGCCACCACAGCGAACAGGAACCCTCACCGCGAACAGAAAGCCAGGCCCACCCATGACCACAGCCCCCGAAGCAGCCACCCGGGCGCTTCCGGAACTGGACTACACCCGCACCGTCGACCGGCTCCTCGTGCACCGCGACGCCCTCGGCGAGGTCTTCCTCACCGACCTCCAGCCCATCGACGACGAGAACTACGCCGCGGCGGGACAGCTGCCCCGTTCGCACGCCTACTACGGCGACCACCTGCTCCGCCCGGCCCACCACGACCCGCTGCTCATCCTGGAGACGTGCCGCCAGGCCGCGCTCGCCGGCGCCCACCGGTTCTTCGGCGTCCCGGCAGACAACAAGTTCATCCTCACCCACCTGACCCTGCGCATCGACGAGCCGCAGGCGGTGTTCGTGGGATCCTCGCCCTTCCGGCTCGCCATGCGGGTGCGCATCGGCAACCGCAGGGAGCGCGCGGGCCGGGTCACCGGGCTCGACTACGAGATCACCCTGTCCGGCAACGGCGCCGTGTTCGGCACCGCCTCCGTCGGCCTGCGGTTCAAGGACCCCGGCGGCTACCTGACGCTGCGGCTCAACAACCGCGACGGAATGGCACTGCCCTCCTCGGCGGCCTACCCAGCCGGCACCCCCGGGGCGCCCGTCGCCCCGCACCTGGTGGGCCGGGCCAACCCCGACAACGTCGTCCTGCTCGACGGCGTCGTCGTCGGCGACAGCGCCCAGGCGCTGCTGCGGATCCCCGCCCGGCACGCCAGCCTCTTCGACCACCCGCAGGACCACCTGCCCGGCATGGTCATCGCCGAGGGCGCCCGCCAGCTCGCCCTCTTCGCCGCCCTCGACATCCGCGGCCTGTCCACCTCCAAGACGCTCCTGACCTCGCTCGACGTGCGCTTCACCCGCTTCGGCGAACTGGAGGACGACACCGTCCTGAGCGCCGTCGTCGGCGAGCTCGGCGGTCCGCCCCGCACCGCCGAGGCGCCCGTCGACTACACCCTCGGCGGAGTCCTCGCCGGTGCCGACGAGGACGAGCAGCGGACCGAGGACCTGAAGGTCCGGGTCGAGGCGACCCAGAAGGGCGAGGAGCTGTGCTCCTTCGCCTTCACGCTCACCCGCATACCGGCATGACACGCACGACGCCGACCTCAGGAGCGACGATGACCAGCACCGCACGCGGCGCGGCGTTCTCCGACGTGGACGAGACACTGATCCGCGTCAAGAGCATGTTCCGCTTCCTCGAGTTCTACCTGCGCCTGCGCGGCGAACCCCCGGCCACCTACGAACGGCTGACGGGCGAACTGCGCCAGGCGGCGCTGGAGGGCGCGCCCCGCGACGAGATCAACCGGCGCTACTACCGGCTGCTGCGCGGCGAGAGCGCGAGCCGTCTGACGGCCGCCGGCCGGCGGTGGTTCGCCGCCGAGTGGGAGAGCCAGGAGCAGGGGCTGTACCTGCCGGAGGTCGAGGAGGCCCTCCTCGCCCACCGCAAGGCGGGCCGGGCGCTGATCCTGGTCTCGGGCTCCTTCTTCGCGCCGCTCGAACCGATCGCCACCGACATCGGCGCCGAGAAGGTGCTCGCCACCCGCCCGGTGATCCGCCGCGGCGACCTCACCGGCGAGGTGCTCGTCCCGATGATCGGCCGGACCAAGGGACGCGCCGTCCGCCTGACCGCGCCGGTCGCCGGCCTGGACCTCGCGGCCAGTTGGGCGTACGGCGATCACAGCAGCGACCTGTCGATGCTGCGGGCCGTCGGCCACCCGGTCGCCGTCGGCGACGACCCGGAGCTGGCGGCCCACGCGAACACGCCCGGATGGGCCCGGCTGACCGCCGGGCTGGTACGGCGATGACAACCGCCGGGTCCCCAGCCAGGACACCGGCGTCACCGACGGGCCGCATCCCGCGGTCCGTCCAGGAACAGGGGAGGGCTTCTTGACTCGCATCGGCATCGTGGCCACCGGCTCGTATCTGCCCGAGACCGTCGTCGGCAACGAGGAGATCGCACGCGGGGCGGGGGTGAGCGACGAATGGATCGTCCGCAAGACGGGCATACGCGAGCGACGCAGGGCCGACGACCGCGACGCCACGTCGGACCTCGCCGCCCGCGCCGCCCTCGCCGCGCTGGAGCAGGCGAAGGTACGCCCCGAGGACGTGGCGTACATCGTCCTGGCCACCTCCACGCCCGACCACCCGCAGCCCGCCACCGCGAGCATCGTCCAGCACCTCATCGGGGCCGTGAACGCGGCGGCCTTCGACATCAACGCGGTGTGCAGCGGCTTCGTCTACGCCACGACCGTGGCCGAGCGCCTCCTCAGGGCCGCGGAGGAGGGCCGCTACGCCCTGGTCATCGGCGCGGACATCTACTCGCGCATCCTGGACTACTCCGACCGCAAGACCGCCATCCTCTTCGGGGACGGCGCCGGCGCCGTCCTGCTCGGCACGGTGCCCGAGTCCTGCGGCATCCGGGAGACCAGCCTGCTCACCCGGGGCGACCAGTACCGCCTGATCAGCGTCCCGGCGGGCGGCAGCCGGCTGCCGGCGAACGACCGCACGCTCCAGGAGGGCGCCCACTTCTTCCGGATGGACGGCCGCGGCGTGCGCTCCTTCGTGCAGGACAACCTGCCGTCCGCCCTGCACGAACTGCTGGACCGGGCCGGGGTGGACCGCGAACAGGTGCGCCACTTCGTCCCGCACCAGGCCAACGGGGTGATGCTGGGGGAGGTGTGGCCGGAGATCGGGCTGCCCCGGGCGACCATGCACCTCGCCCTGGAACGCTACGGCAACACCGGCTCCGCGTCGGTGCCCGTCACGCTCGACCTGGCGCACCGGCAGGGCGAGTTCGCCGACGGGGAGACCGTGCTCATGGCCGGCTTCGGCGGGGGGATGACCGTCGGCGCGGTGCTGACCCAGTGGGCTCCCACCGCCTTCGCCCGGCCCCGGGAGCAGGAACTCTCGGCGGTGGGCTGAGCCATGTCCGCACCCGTCACCGAGGCGGCGTCACTCGCGCGCGATCCCGAACTCCTGCGGCTGATGGAGCAGTACGTCGCCCGGCGCCGGCGCGAACGTCTGCGCCGCGCCCTCGAACAGTCCCTCGCCCAGCGGCTGCTGGGCGAGGAGCGGCCCGGACCGGCCGCCGGCCGCCCGCCCCTGGGGCAGGTGCCGGAGCCGGGCGGTACGCGATGAGTCACGGCAGGCACGCGGCGCCCCGCCGCGTGCCTGCCCGCGCGGCCCTCGGCCAGTTGCGCCGTCGGCTGCTCATCACGGTCATATCGGATTGGGGAGACCTCCATGGCAACGCTCCGAGCACCACGAGCACCACGAGCCCCCGGACCACCGCGGATGCTGCGGTGGGCGGCGCCGGCGCTGCTGTGCGCGGCCCTGGCGGGCTGTTCCGACGGCGGCCCGTCGGCGACGGCGGACCGTGGCCCGGCCGCTGACGCCGCCACCTCGCGCCCGTCCGCCCCGGGGTCCGCCCCGGCGGCGGGGTCCGCCCCGGCCGGCACCTCCGCCCCGGCGGCACGGGCCGGGGGCGGCGGGAACCGTACGGTGGAGGGGGTGTGGGCGTCGTCCGACGGCGTCCTGCGCCTGACCCTGCGCCGGGACGGCACGTTCAGCGAGGACTACAACGGCACCGAGAACGCCTACGCGGGCCGCTACACGCTCCGGGGCGACGCCCTGGAGCTGAGCGCCGCGACCGGCGAGAGCGCGTCGGGCACCGTCGGCGCGGACCGGATCGACCTGTCCGGGCGCGCGCTGCTGCCGCAGCGGTAGCCGTCGTCCCGGGAACAGACCGGTGGGGGGGGGGGGGGGGGGGGGGCCCCCCCCCCCCCCCCCGGGGGCCGGGGGGGGGGGGGGGCCGCCCCCCCCCCCCCGGCGCCCCCCCCCCCCGGGGGGGGGGGGGGGGGGGGCCCGCCGCCCCCCCCCCGCC
>NZ_JBITXP010000001.1:196494-199079 GCF_044544765.1 Streptomyces sp. NPDC053513 | reverse complement strand
GGGCGCGGGGGGGGCCCGCGGGCGGCGGCGCCCGCCGCGCGGGGGGGGGGGCGGGGGCGCCCCGCGGGCGGGGGGGGGGGCGCGGCCACGGGGGGGGGGGGGGGGGGGGGCCCCCCCCCCCCCCCCCCCCACCGTCGTTCCGCCGGTCAGTAGAGGCCGAACATCCGCACCGGGCCGGCGAACCCGCCCTTGTGCTTCATCAGGCCGATGACCGTCACCGCCCCGGACTCGGGCAGCTTGTCCACGTTGGCCGCCCACTCGATGCCGTAGTGGCCGGTGGTGAGCAGGATCTTGTGGGCCCTGGGGTCGAGGTAGTTGTTGGCGCCGGAGTCCAGGCTGGGGCTGTCGGTCGCCACGCCGACGATGTTGCGGCGCGACTCCAGGAACTCCGCCGCGTCCCAGCCGATGCCGGGGAAGTGCGGCTTGTCGGCGGCGTCGCGGTTGAAGATGCGCGCCGGGTCGTTGATGCGGCCGGACCAGCCGCAGTCCATGGCGACCACGGCGCCGTCCGGGATGCGACCGTGGCGGCTCTCCCACTTGCGCAGGTCGTCGTAGGTGAGCAGCGCGTCGAGGTCCTTCTCCGCGCGGTCGGCGATGCGGACGACGACGAGCGGGGCGATCAGGTTCTCGGCCGGGATCTCGTCGGTGGCCAGCTGGCCGTTGTCGAAGTGCTTGGGGCCGTCCATGTGGGTGCCGCTGTGCTCGTCCATGGTGATGATGAAGGTGTTGTACCCCTCCTTCTCCACCGAGGCGACCTGGTCGAACCTGGCCGGCTCGACGAACGGCCGGAAGACGGGGAAGTCCGCGCCCCAGGCGTGGCTCATGTCGACGATGCGGCGGTTGCCACCCAGCACGCGGCTGGTGTCGATCCCCGTGGAGCTCGCGCTCGCGGGCTTGGCGTCGATCATTCCGAGACCCGCCACGGTGGCGCTCAGCGCGCCGGCCATGCCCAGCATCTTGCGGCGGCTGGGGCCGGACGCGGCACGGCGCACCTCGGCGGCGGACTTGACGCTCTCCTCGGGCCGGTTGGCCTGATGGGCGTGGATGTGGTCGTCCTCGGCCGTGTACGCCTCTCCGAACACGGACTTCATGACCCAGGTTCCGCACACAGTGCTCTCTCCTCAACGGCGGGGGGGGGGCGGGCTGCGCCGGGCTGGCCCCGGCAGTACGATCTCATGTAATCATAAGAGATCTGATGTGCGTAAGGCTTCGATGCTCTCTGGAGGAGTTCCCGTGACCGAAGTGCTGACCCGCCCGCGGACGCGGCCGGGCCGGGCCGCCGCCCGGGCCTCGCTGGGCCTCGCCCCGGCCCTGGTGACCGCCGTGGCCTACGTCGACCCCGGCAACGTCGCCACCAACTTCAGCGCCGGGTCCGCCTACGGGTACGGCCTGCTGTGGGTGGTGGTCGGGTCCACGGCGGCGGCGGGCCTCATCCAGTACCTCTCGGCGAAACTCGGCTCCTGCACCGGCCGCTCGCTCACCGAGTCCGTGGCCTCGGCCGTCGGCCGCCGCGCCCGCGTCGCCTACTGGGTCCAGGCCGAACTCGTCGCCGTCGCCACCGACATCGCCGAGGTGGTCGGCGGCGCGGTCGCCCTGAAGCTGCTCTTCGGCCTTCCGCTGTGGGCGGGCGCGGTCACCGTCGCCGCGGTCTCCACGGCCCTGCTCCACCTGCGGACCACCCGGGGCGAGAACGCCTTCGCGGTGGCGATCACCGTGGCCCTGGCCCTGATCGCCTGCGGCTTCGTCGCCTGCGCGGTCTTCGCCGGCCCCACGGTCGGCGGCATGCTCTCGGGCATGCGGCCGCTGCTGCCCGACGGCCGGGCCGCCTTCCTCGCCTCGGGCATCTTCGGCGCCACCGTCATGCCGCACGCCATCTACGTCCACTCCGCGCTCAGCCGGGACAGCGGCCGACGGCTGCGCGTCGGCGGCCCGTCCCTCCCCGGCGGCACCGCCGACGTCCTGTCGGCCACCCGCAGGGGCGTGGTGGGGGCGATGCTGCTGGCCGGCTCGATCAACGCCGCCCTGCTCCTGACGGCGGCGGCACTGCCCGCCGGCGCGGGCCCGCTCAGCCTGGAGGGCGTCCACGCCACCGTCGGCGCGGTGCTCGGCGCCCTCCCGGCCCTCGCCCTGGCCCTGGCCCTGCTGGTCTCCGGTCTGGCGTCGACCGCCGTCGGCACCCACGCGGGCGACATCGCCATGCGGGACCTGATCCGCCGTCGCGTCCCCGCCGGGGCGCGCCGCCTCGCGGCCCTGGCCCCGGCGGTCCTGCTGCTGGCCGCCGACCTCGACACCACCCACCTGCTGGTCCTCTCCCAGGTGGGCCTCTCCCTCGGTGTGCCCTTCGCGCTGGTCCCGCTCATCCGCCTGACGGCACGCCGCTCGCTGATGGGCGCCGCCGTCAACCACTGGGCCACGACCGCGGCGGCCTCGCTCGTCGTGGCGGCGGCGGTGGCCGTCAACGGGTTCCTGCTGATGGACCTGGCGCTGGGGTGAGACGCGGAAGCGGGGGGGGGCCCGGGGGCCCCCCCCCCCGCCCCCCCCCCCCCCCCGCCCGGTACCCCCGGGGCCCCGCCCCCAACCGCACG
>NZ_JBITXP010000001.1:0-196484 GCF_044544765.1 Streptomyces sp. NPDC053513 | reverse complement strand
CGGGCCCGCGGGGGGGGGGGCCGGCGGGGGGGGGGGGGGGGGGGGGGGGCGGGGGGGGGCGCGGGCGGGGGCCGGGGGGGGGGGGGGGCGCGGGGCGGGGGGGGGGGCCCGGGGGCCCCCCCCCGCCGTACGGCCTGCCGGACGGCCGGTGTCCCGAGGGGCACCGGCCGTCTCCGTCAGGCCGGGGTCGGCGCCGGCACGCTCGTGCCGCGCAGCAGCCAGGTCGGGCCCTCGGCCCAGGCCCCGACCGTCTCGAAGAAGCGGGCGAAGTACGGCCCCTGGCAGTGCGCGTCGAACGCGGCCTCGTCGTCGTACGCCTCGTACAGGTAGAAGCGGTCGGGGTCCTCCGCGTCGGCGACGAGGTCGAAGGCGCGGGTGCCGGGCTCGTGGGCGAGCGACTGGCGCCCGTCCTCCAGCGCGGCGTCGATGAAGTCCTGGCGCCGTTCGGCGGGCACGTCGAAGGAGACGGCGACGGTGTACATGGTGTCCTCGCTTCGTAGGGAGAGGGATGGGAGGAAGGAAAGGGGTGGAGGGGGTGAGGGGCGGGGGCGGGCCGGTGCGGGCCCGCCCCCCCCGCGGCGTCAGGCGCGGGCCACGCCGTCGCGGCGGGCCGCCTCGGCGACGGCGGAGGCGACGGCGGGCGCCACCCGCGGGTCGAACGGGCTCGGCACGACGAAGTCGGCCCGCAGGTCGTCGCCGACGGTCCCGGCGATGGCCTCGGCGGCCGCGAGCTTCATGCCCTCGGTGATCGCGGTGGCGCGGGCGTCGAAGGCCCCCCGGAAGATGCCGGGGAAGGCGAGCACGTTGTTGATCTGGTTGGGGTGGTCGCTGCGGCCGGTGGCCACCACGCGCGCGTGGCGGCGGGCGACGGCCGGTTCCACCTCGGGCGTGGGGTTGGACAGGGCGAAGACGATCGCCTCCCCGGCCATGCCGGCGACGGCGCCCTCGGTGATCGTGGCACCGGACAGGCCGATGAACACGTCGGCGCCGCGCAGCGCCTCCTCGACGGATCCGGTGTAGCCGGCCGCGTTGCTCCACCCGGCGAGCGCCGCCTTGGCCGGGTTGAGGTCGTCCCGTCCGGCGTGGACGATGCCCTTGCTGTCCGCGACGGAGATGTCACCGATCCCCGCCTCCTTCAGGATCCGGCTGACGGCGATGCCCGAGGCGCCCGCTCCGGCGACCACGGCGCGCAGCTCGCCGAGGTCCCGCCCGGTCAGGCGGGCGGCGTTGCGCAGGGCGGCGAGGGCGACGACGGCGGTGCCGTGCTGGTCGTCGTGGAAGACGGGGATGTCGAGGGCCGCGCGCAGGCGGTCCTCGATCTCGAAGCAGCGGGGCGCGCTGATGTCCTCCAGGTTGATGCCCCCGAAGCCGGGGGCGAGCCGGATCACCGTCTCGACCAGCTCGTCGACGTCCGTGGTGGCCAGGCAGACGGGCACCGCGTCGACGCCGGCGAACTGCTTGAACAGCAGGGCCTTGCCCTCCATGACCGGCAGGGCGGCCCGGGGGCCGATGTCGCCGAGGCCGAGGACGGCGGTGCCGTCGGTGACGACGGCGACGGTGCGCGCGGCCCAGGTGTAGTCGTGGACCAGGTCGGGGTCTTCGGCGATGGCGGTGCACACGCGGGCGACGCCGGGCGTGTAGGCGAGGGACAGCTGCTGGGGGTCGTCGACGCGGACGGTGGGGGTGACGGCGAGTTTGCCGCCGCGGTGCAGGGCGAAGGCCGGGTCCAGGTCACGGGGGTTCGCGGTGCTCGCGGACATGAGGGTTCCTTGGATCGAAGGGTGGCGTATCTGATGCCCATTCGATCCCAGTCTTATATAAGAGATCTTATAGAACAAGCGGATCCGGCCCCCGTCCCGGATGCGGGACGGGGGCCGGGACGGAGCCGGGGGCGGGCGGCCGCTTCTCGGCTACTTCTTGGCGGCGGCGGGCTTGAAGCCGGCCAGCGCCGCCGAGCACGCGTCGAGCCGGGTCAGGAACTCCGCGGCCTCGCGCGGCTTGAAGCAGCCGGCCAGCAGGCCCTCCACCTCCTTGACCGCCTCGTCGGCGCGCCGGACCAGCGTGCTGCCGGTCCGGGTGAGGTGGGCCTCCAGGATGTTCAGGTGGATCGGATGGGGCCGGCGCTCGACGAGGCCCCGGCCCTCCAGGGTGGAGAGGACGGACGACATCGTCTGCGGTGTGACCATGCCGCGGCGCGCGAGGGCCGCTCCCGACAGTCCCGGCTGCTGCTGCAGGGCCAGGAGCACGTTGTACTGCGGGACATTGATCTTGAACGGCCGGAGCGCGGCATGCTTGGCGGAGGTGAGCTCCTGCTCCACCCGCTTGATGCGGTCCCCGATGCGTTCTTCCATCGCCGATGACGCCATGACTCGAAGGTTACCCCGCATATCTCTTATTGGTGCATGGCATCTGAGAACAGTCTTGTTTCAGATGTGCACCGCCGTCCCGATGGCACGCGCACCGCGCTGATCAGCGGCGTCGCAGCGCCGCGTCCGCCAGGTGCGGCGGCGTGTAGTCGGCGTCCGACGGGTTGAGGTCGGTGCCGGGCGGGACGAGTTCGTCGATCCGGTCCAGGATCGCGTCGTCGAGTTCGACGTCGGCGGCGGCCAGCAGGTCGTCGAGCTGCTCGACGGTGCGCGGGCCGATGATGGCGCTGTCGACGGCCGGGTGGCTGAGCACGAAGGCGAGCGCCAGGTGGGTGAGGGGCAGGCCCGCCTCCGCGGCGAGCTCGATCAGGTCCTCGACGATCTCGTACTTGCGCGCGTTGCCCGGCAGGCTCTGGTCGAACTTGTGCGAGATGAGGTCGCGCCGGAAGGCGTTGAGTTCGAGCGGCGTGCTGCGGCGGTAGCGGCCGGTCAGCCAGCCGCTGGCGAGCGGGCTCCAGGTGAGCACCCCCACGCCGTACTTCTGCGCGGTGGGCAGCACGGACCGCTCCACGCCCCGCATGAAGACGGAGTAGGGCGGCTGCTCGGTGTGGAACGGCACGTGGCCGCGGCGCTCGGCCGTCCAGCGGGCCTCCACCATCTGCTCGGCGGGGAAGTCGGAGCTGCCGATGGCCATGACCTTGCCCTCGCGGACCAGGTCGGAGAGGACCGACAGCGTCTCGTCGATGTCGGTCGTCGGGTCGGGCCGGTGGACCTGGTAGAGGTCGATGCGGTCGGTGTCCAGGCGGCGCAGGCTGTCCTCGACGGCCTGCCGGATCCAACGGCGCGAGTTGCCCTGCCGCAGCCCGCCCTCTCCCATCGGGAAGTGGACCTTGGTCGCCAGGACCACCTCGTCCCGTCGGCCCTTCAGGGCCTTGCCGACGATCTCCTCCGACTCGCCGGCGGAGTACATGTCCGCCGTGTCGATGAGGGTGACCCCCGCGTCCAGGGCGGTGTGGATCAGGCGCTCGGCCTCCTGGTGGTCCGGGTTTCCCCAGGCGCCGAGCATCATCGTGCCGAGGGCGACACGGCTGACCGTGATGCCGGTGCGTCCGAGAGTGGTGGTGCGCATGGTCGTTCCTCTCCGTCGCCGCGGGATGCGGCTCTCTCTGTGTAGTCTACTGACACTTATTCGATGTCTTATGTCTATGAGGGGGCTGATTATCATGTCGGAGCTGGGGGAGTTCCTCCGTGACCGGCGGGCGGCGCTCAGTCCGGCGGACCTCGGTCTGCCCCCGGGGGTGACGCGCCGTCGGGTGCCGGGCCTGCGCCGCGAGGAGCTCGCGCTGCTCGCGGGGATCAGCGCCGACTACTACGCCCGTCTGGAGCAGGGGCGCGTCCGCACCGTCTCCGAGGCCGTCTGCGCGAAGGTGGCGGCCGTCCTCGGGCTGGACGAGCGGGGCAGCGCCCGGCTGCGGGCCCTCGCTCGGCCCGGGGGGCCGGGAGGTCGCCCCGGAGTCCTGGAGGAGCGTCCCGAGGTCCCGGGAGAGTGCCCCGGGGTCCCGGAAGCCCGTCCCGGGCCGCTCCGGCTGCTGGCCGCGCTCCGCCACGCGCCCGCCGTCCTCCTCGGCGGCCGTACGGACGTCCTCGCCTGGAACCCGTGCGCGCGGGAGGCCCTGGTGGACTTCGCCGCCCTGCCCGCCGCCGACCGCAACCTCGCCCGGCTGGTCTTCCTCCCCCTCCCGGCCCGGCCGCCGGCCCTCCGCGGCGAGGACACCGCGGAAGCGGTGGTGGGTGCCCTGCGCGACCACGCCGCACGGTGCTCCGACGACCCGCTCCTGGCCGGCCTCGTCCGCGAACTGTCCTCCCACAGCCCCGACTTCGCCCGGCGCTGGTCCGGCCGGGGCGCGCCCGGGGGTGCCGCCGGTGCCCCGTGCGCCGAGCGTCCCGCCCGTGGTGAGGCCGGCCACCACCTCGAAGTGCTCGTCCCGTGGGGCGAGCCGGACCGGCTGCTGTTCACGTACCTCCCGGCCGCCGGCGCGCGGCGGCCCGCCGCGGCCGGCGATCCGGGGCCGGGGGCGTACGGCCCCGGCGCGCACACGGCAGGGCCGGGCCCCGGGGAGGGATGATCCCTCGGGGTCCGGCCCTGGTGGGGGGATGCGGAGCCGCCCGGGGGGAACGGGCGGCTCCACGCGGGGGGTCAGGCGGCGGAGACCGGGCCCTCGCCGGCGCCGGTGGTCTCGATGGCGCGGGCGATCTCGGCGAAGTCGGCCGGGGTCAGTTCGAGCGTCGAGGCGGCGATCCAGCCGTCCACCTGCTGGGGGGTGCGGGCGCCGACGATCGTGCCGTCGAGGCCGGGCCAGGCCAGCGCCCAGGCGACGGCGACGGCGCCGGTGGAGACGCCGTGCCGCTCGGCCACCGGGACGAGGGCGGCGGCGAGGGCGAGGTTGGCGTCCAGGCCGGTGGTGAAGTCGGGGTGGGTCTTGCGCCAGTCGTCGTCCGGCAGGGAGGCGGCGCGCTCCTTGGAGAACGCGCCGGTCAGCAGGCCCGACTGCATGGGCGAGTAGACGATGACGCCGGTGCCCGCCGCCTTCGCCTGCGCGATCAGCTCGGCGGAGGAGCGGTTGATCGCCGAGAAGGGCGGCTGGACGACGTCCACGTGGGCGACCCGCTCGGCGGCGGCGACCTGCTCGGGGGAGTGGTTCGACAGGCCGATGGCGCGGACCTTGCCCTCGGCCTTCAGGTCGGCCATGACCTGCCAGTACTCCTCCAGCGGCGTGGCGCCCCGCGCCGCCGCCTGGGCCTGGGGGTCGTTGTAGTCGAGGGCCTCGCCGCCGGTGTCCGGCCAGTGCACCTGGTACAGGTCGATGCTCTCGACGCCGAGGCGGCGCAGGGAGCCCTCCACCTCGCGGCGGACGCTGTCGGGCCGCATCGAGTTGCGCGGCGGGGCGGTCGGGTCGTTGTCGTCCCAGACCAGGCCGCACTTGGTGAACACGTACGGGCGGTCGGCCTCGGGGAAGTCGGCGATGGCCTTGGCGATGACCTCCTCGGAGTGTCCCAGGCCGTAGACGGCGGCGGTGTCGATCCAGTTGACGCCGGCCTCGACGGCGTGCCGGATGGCGGCGACCGAGGCGGCGTCGTCCTGGGAACCCCAGGCGTAGTGCCAGCCCCCGCCACCGATGGCCCAGGCCCCGAAGCCGGTGCGGCTGATGGTCATCGAGGTCGTGCCGAGCTGCTTGGCAGGCAGTGTCATGGAACTTTCAACCCTCCACTTGCTGACGGTGATTCGAGGCTGACTCTATATAAGAGATCTTATGTATGCAAGCGCTTCTGCGGACGCTCCGGTTCTCCGGTCGCGGGCCGATGCGCGGCGGGGTGCTGTTGACGGTGAATGTAAGGCGTCTTATGGTCATCTGCTGTCTGATTGTATGGGGACTGCGAGGGGGAACGATGAGGAACGAAGCCGACCGGGGCAGGCGCGACCTCCCCCCACGCGCCGTCGCGGTCGTCGGCATCGGCTGCCGCTTCCCGGGGGCGGACGGCCCCGACGCGTTCTGGCCGCTGCTCCACGACGGCCGCGACGCCCTCACCGACCGGCCGGCCGGCCGCGGACCGGCCCGCGGCGGGTTCCTCGACCACGTGGACCGCTTCGACCCCGACTTCTTCGGCATCTCGCACCGAGAGGCCGTGGCCATGGACCCGCAGCAGCGCCTGGCCCTCGAACTGGCCTGGGAGGCCCTGGAGGACGCCAGGATCCCGCCCCACCGCCTCGAAGCCGGCCCCACGGGCGTCTTCCTCGGCGTGACGGCCGACGACTACGCCACCCTGCTGCACGACCTGGGCCCCGACGCGGTGACCGGCCACACGCTCACCGGACTGCAGCGCGGCGTGACCGCCAACCGGATCTCCCACGCGCTCGGCCTGACCGGCCCGAGCCTGGTCGTGGACACCGGACAGTCCTCGTCGCTGACCGCCGTGCACCTCGCGTGCGCGAGCCTGCGCGACGGCACCTCCGACCTCGCCCTCGCCGGCGGCGTCAACCTGATCCTCGCGCCGCGCAGCACCCTGACCCTGGAACGGGCCGGAACCCTGTCGGCGGACGGCCGTTGCTTCACCTTCGACGCGCGCGCCAACGGCTACGTGCGCGGCGAGGGCGGCGGGATCGTCGTCCTCAAGCTCCTGGAACACGCCGTCCGGGACGGCGACCGCGTCCACGCCGTCATCCGCGGCAGCGCCCTGAACAACGACGGCGCCACCGAGACCCTCTCCACCCCCGGCCGCGCCTCGCAGGAACGGCTGCTCCGTGCCGCCTGCGCCGACGCCGGCGTCGCACCGGGCGAGATCCAGTACGTCGAACTGCACGGCTCCGGGACACGGGTCGGCGACCCGGTCGAAGCCGCCGCGCTCGGCGCGGCGCTGGGCTCGGCCCGTACCGGGGACGCACCCCTCCTGGTCGGGTCGGTGAAGACCAACATCGGCCACCTGGAAGGCGCCGCCGGCATCGCCGGCCTCATCAAGACCGTCCTGTGCGTCAGCCGCCGCGCACTCGTGCCCAGCCTGAACCATTCCGGCCCCGGCGAGCGGATCCCGCTCGACGAACTCCGCCTGCGGGTCAACACCGAGACCCGGCCCTGGCCGTCCCCGCAGGCACCGCTGGTGGCCGGGGTCAGCTCGTTCGGGATCGGCGGCACCAACTGCCACGTGATCCTGACGGACTGGCGGGGCGCCGAGGCGACCGACGGAGCCGGCGGGAGCGATGCGGCGGGCGGAAGCGATGCGGCAGGCGGGAGCGATGCCGTGGGCGGGAGCGATGCCGCCGGGGGGAGTGCGACGGCCGGAGGGGGCGGCGCGGCCGGGGTGAGCGGTACGGCCGGAGAGGGCGGCGCCGGCCCGGTCCCCTGGGTCCTGTCGGGACGCGACGAAGCCGCCCTGCGGGACCAGGCCGAACGGCTGCGCGCCCGGCTGGAGGTGCGCCCGGACCTCGGGACCGCGTCCGTCGGCCGGTCGCTGGCCGTCACCCGCACCACGTTCGCGCACCGCGCCGTCGTCGTCGCCGACGACCGCGACGGCCTCCTCGCCGGGCTGGAGGCCCGGGCGGCCGGCCGCCCGTCGGCGGCCGTGACCGAGGGCCGCCACGAGGGGCCACCGGTCCGGCCGGTCTTCGTCTTTCCCGGGCAGGGCTCCCAATGGGCGGGCATGGCGGCGGAGTTGCTCGACACCGAGCCGGTCTTCGCCGACCGCCTCGCCGCCTGCGCCGACGCCCTGCGCCCCCACACCGGCTGGTCGGTCACCGACGTCCTGCGCGCCGTCCCCGGCGCGCCGCCGCTGGAGGGCGACGAGGTGATCCAGCCCGCCCTGTGGGCGGTGATGGTGTCGCTGGCCGCACTGTGGCGCGCGGCCGGCGTGGAACCCGCCGCCGTGGTGGCCCACTCACAGGGCGAGATCGCCGCGGCCACCGCCCTGGGCGCCCTCTCCCTCCAGGACGGCGCGCGGATCGTGGCCCTGCGCGCCCGGACGCTGCGCCGGATCGCGGGGCGGGGCGGACTGCTGTGGGTGGAGGCGCCGGCCGAACGGGTGGCGCGGGACCTCCGCACGGTCGCCCCCGCGTCGGCAGTCGCCGCGGTCAACGGCCCCGCGCACACGGTGGTCGCCGGGCCGGTCGCCGAACTCGACGCGCTGGCCGCCCACTACGGGCAGCAGGTGCGCACCCGCCCGGTCCCCGTCGACTACGCCTCGCACAGCGCGGACGTCGAGGAGCTGCGGGAGGAGCTGCTCGCCGCCCTCGCCGGGATCGCCCCGCGCTCCGTCGACGTGCCCTTCGTCTCCACCGTCACCGCCGAACCGATCGACACCGCCGCCCTGGACCCCGCCTACTGGTTCCGCAACCTGCGCGAACCCGTGCGGTTCGGACCGGCCGTCGAGAGGCTGCTGGGCGCCGGCCACACGACCTTCCTGGAGGTCAGCCCGCACCCCGTCCTCACGACGGCCGTCCGCCAGGCGATCGACCTGCGCGGCGGCGACGGGGCCGCGCTGGGCACGCTCCGGCGCGACCACGGGGGCCGGCGCCGGTTCCTCACCGCGGCGGCCGACGCCTTCGTGCACGGCGCCGCCGTCGACTGGGCCTCGCTGCTGTCGCGCTCCGCCCCCCTGGTCGATCTGCCGACCTATCCCTTCCAGCGCCGCTCCTTCTGGCCCGCGGGACTGCCGGGGGCCACTGGGGCCACCGGGGTTACCGAGGCCACCGGGGCCATCGGGGAGGCACCGGACGGGCCCCCGCCCCCGGCCCCGTCCCCGGCCGCGCCCCCGTCCGGGGACCCGCGAGCGGTCCTGGAGCAGGTGCGAAGCCTCACCGCCGTCGTGCTCGGCGCCGGTTCGGCCGCCGACGTCGGGCCCGGCCTGACCTTCCGGGAACTGGGCCTGGACTCGGCCATGACCCTCGAACTGCGCGACCGGCTGTCGACCGCCACGGGGCTCCGGCTGGAGAGCACCTTCCTGTACGACCACCCCAGCCCGGCCGCCGCGGCCGCCGCGATCACCTCGATCGGCGCTGCGGGCGAGTCGCCGACGGGCCGTTCCCCCGAGGCCGCACCGGAGCCGCCCGCCCCCGCCCGTACCGACGTCCCCTCCGCCACGGGAGCCCCGGACGACGACTCCGACGACGCCCCGGACGACGACCCCGTCGTCATCATCGGCATGGCCTGTCGCTTCCCCGGCGGGGTGGGGTCCCCCGACGACCTGTGGAACCTGGTCGCCACCGGCACCGACGCCATCGGCGACTTCCCCGAGGACCGCGGCTGGGACCTGGCGGCCCTCCAGCACCCGGACCCGGAACGCGCGGGCACCTCGTACGTGCGCCAGGGCGGTTTCCTGCGGGACGCGGCCGGTTTCGACGCGGAGTTCTTCGGGATCAGCCCGCGCGAGGCGCTCGCCATGGACCCGCAACAGCGGCTCCTCCTGGAGGTCGCCTGGGAGGCGCTGGAGCGCGCCGGGATCGACCCCGCGACGCTGCGGGGGAGCCGTACGGGAGTGTTCGCCGGGGCGATGCACTCCGGTTACGGGCCCGGCATGGAAGCGGCCGGACCCGGTGTCGCGGGCCACCTCCTCACCGGCACCGGCGTGAGCGTGGTCTCCGGCCGGATCTCCTACGTCCTCGGCCTGAACGGGCCCGCGCTGACCATCGACACCGCCTGCTCGGCGTCACTGGTCGCGCTGCACCAGGCGGTGCGGGCCGTACGCGGGGGAGAGTGCGCGCTCGCCCTGGCCGGAGGGGTCACCGTCATGGCGACCCCCGGCATGTTCGTGGAACTCTCCCGCCAGCGGGTGCTGGCCGCCGACGGCCGCTGCAAGGCCTTCTCCGCCCGGGCGGACGGCACCGGCTGGGCCGAGGGCGCGGGCATGCTCGTGGTCGAACGGCTCTCGGACGCCCGCCGCCACGGCCACCCCGTCCTCGCGGTGATCGCCGGCAGCGCCGTCAACTCCGACGGCGCCTCCAACGGGCTCTCCGCCCCGAGCGGCACCGCCCAGCAGCGCGTCATCGAGGAGGCCCTGGCCGACGCCGGCCTGACCCCGCGACAGATCGACGCCGTGGAGGCGCACGGGACGGGCACCGCGCTCGGCGACCCGATCGAGGCCAACGCCCTGCTGGCCGCCTACGGACGCGACCGCGACCGGCCCCTGTGGCTCGGCTCCCTCAAGTCGAACATCGGACACGCGCAGGCGGCGGCGGGCGTCGGCGGCGTCATCAAGATGGTCCAGGCCCTCCGCCACGCGACCCTGCCCGCCACCCTGCACGCCGACGAACCCTCCCCGCACGTGGACTGGGACTCCGGCGCGGTGGCCCTCCTCGACCGCTCCCGCCCCTGGCCGCCCACCGGCGCGCCGCGCCGCGCCGGCGTCTCCTCGTTCGGCATCAGCGGCACCAACGCGCACGTGATCCTGGCCGAACCGCCCCCCGCGCCCGAACCCGCCGAGGAGCCGGCGCGGCCGCCCGTGGTCCCCGTGGTCCTGTCGGCCCGGACCACGGACGCGCTGCGGGAGCAGGCCCGCGGGCTGGCCGCCGGACCCCTCGACCCGGTCGGCGCGGCACCCGCCCTCACCACCAGGGCCTCCCTCGACGAGCGCGCCGTGGTGATCGCCGCCGACCGGCGGGAGGCCGTGCGCGCCCTGGACGCGCTGGCCCGCGGCGAGGAGGCCCCCGGCCTCGTCACCGGCCGGGCCGCCGAGCCCGGCCGGACCGTGCTGGTCTTCCCCGGCCAGGGCGGCCAGTGGCGGGGCATGGCGGCACGGCTCGCCGCCGAGAGCCCCGTCTTCGCCGCCCGCCTGGCCGAGTGCGAGCGCGCCCTCGCCCCGTACGTCGACTGGTCGCTCGCCGACGTCCTGGCCGGCGAGCCCCTGCTCGACCGGGTCGACGTCGTACAGCCCGCCCTGTGGGCCGTGATGGTGTCGCTGGCCGCGCTGTGGCGGTCGGCCGGCTTCGTCCCGGACGCCGTGATCGGCCACTCCCAGGGCGAGATCGCCGCCGCCGTCGTGGCCGGGGCGCTCTCCCTCGACGACGGCGCCCGCGCCATCGCGCTGCGCAGCGCCGTCGCCGTCGACCTGATGGGCAAGGGGAGCATGGCGGTGGTCCCGCTGCCCGCCGAGCGGGTACGGGAACGCCTCGGCGCCCTCCTCGCCGTCGCCGCCGTCAACGGACCCTCCACCACCGCCGTGGCCGGCCCTCCGGACGCGATCGCCGCCCTGGTCGACGGCTACCGGACCGAGGGCGTCGACGCCCGCGTCATCCCCGCCGCCTTCGCCTCGCACAGCCCGGCGGTCGAACCGATCCGCGACCGGATCCTCGCCGGCCTCGCGTCCCTGACGCCGCGCGCGGGCGAGATCCCGATGATGTCCTCGGTCACCGCCGACTGGCAGGAGGGCGCCGGACTCGACGCCTCGTACTGGTACCGCAACCTGCGGCACACGGTCCGCTTCCAGGAGGCGGCCCAGGCGCTCGTCGCCTCCGGCCACACCACGTTCGTGGAGGCCGGCCCGCACCCGGTCCTCACCGGCGCCCTCGGCCAGATCCTCCAGGAGGCCGGAGCCGACGGGATCGTGACCGCCTCCCTGCGCCGCGACGACGGGGGCCTGCGCCGCTTCCTCACCTCCGCCGCCGAGGCGTACGTCCGGGGCCTGCCCCTGGCGTGGGAACGGCTCACCGGCCCGGTCACGGACACCGACGGCCTCCTCGCCCTCCCCACCTACCCCTTCCGGCACCGCCGCCACTGGCTCATGCCCACGGCCGGCCCCTCGGGCGCCGTCGAACTCGGCCAGGACCCGGCCGGTCACCCCCTGCTCGGGGCGGCCGTCGACCTCGGCGACGGCGAGACGGTGTTCACCGGACGGCTGTCCATCCGCACCCATCCCTGGCTGGCCGACCACACGCTCGCGGGCGGGGCCGCCGTGCCGGGCACGGCATTCCTGGAGATGGCCCTGCACGCCGGCGCGACGGTCGGCACGGCACGCGTCGAGGAACTGACGCTCCTCGCGCCCCTGGAACTCCCGCGGGACGGCGCCGTCGACCTGAGGGTCAGGGTGGCTGCCGAAGACGCCGCCGGGCTGCGCGCCTGTCGGGTGTCGAGCCGGGCGCCCGGCGGGGAATGGACCGAACACGCCCGAGGCACCCTGGGCCCCACCCGACTCGTCCCACCGGCCTCCGTCTCTCCGGCCTCCGTCCCGGAGAGCTCCGTCTCACCGGCCTCCGTCTCTCCGGTCTCCGCCCCAGCCGCCTCTGCCTCTCCGGCTCCCGTCCCACCGGCCTCCGCCTCTTCGGCCTCCGGCTCTCCGGCCCCCACCCCCTGGCCGCCCGTCGGCGCGGCGTCGGCGTCGGCGCCGGTGTCGGTGTCGGTGGCGCGTCTGTACGAGGACCTCGCCCTGCGCGGCCACGGGCACGGACCGGTGTTCCAGGGGCTCCGGGCCGCCTGGCACCACGGGGAGGAGTGGTTCTCCGAGGCCGTCCTCCCCGAGCCGGAGGCCCCGCACGCCGGCTCGTACCACCTCCACCCCGCCCTGCTCGACGCCTCCCTGCACGCCCAGGCCGCGGAGGCGCTCGGCCGCCTGGGCCGGCCCGTGCAGCCGCTGCGCTGGCGAGGCGTGACCCTCCTCGGCGCGGGCGGCCACGCCTCCTTGCGGGCGCACGCGCGGCCCGCCGACGACGGGGGGACCTCCCTCACCCTGCTCGACCCCGCCGGAAAGCCCGCGGCCCTCGTCGAGTCGCTGGAACTCCTCCCGGTCACGACGGCCCGCTCCCTCGATCCCGCCGCCGCGGCCCGCGACTCCTTGTTCACGCCGGACTGGGAACCGCTGCCCACCACCTCCGCCGGGGGACCGGCCTACCGGGTGCCGGTGCCGTGGGACGCGTACGAGCCGGACGCGCCGCTCGCGGCGGCACGGCCGGCCGGGGACGCCGTCGTGGCCTGCCCGGGCGGCGCGGACGCCTCCGACGTGCCGGCGGCGGCCAGGGACGCGGTCCGCCGCACGCGGGACCTGCTCGCCCGGTGGCTCGCCGAGGACCGGCCCGCCGGGGCCCGGCTGGTCCTGGTCACCCGGGGGGCCGTCGCGGTCCGGCCCGGCGAGACCGTGACCGACCTCGCGCAGGCGGCGGTCTGGGGCCTGGTGCGGACGGCACAGGTCGAACACCCGGGCCGGTTCGTCCTGGTCGACCTCGGCCCGGAGACCGCCGGGGTCCCGGCCGCGGCGACGGCGTCGGACGAACACCAACTGGCGGTCCGCGACGGCGCGGTCCTCGTGCCCCGCCTCAAGCCCGCCGCCGGCGGCCCCGCCCTGCCGCTGCCCGGGGACGCGCCCGCCTGGCGCCTGGACATCCCGGAACGCGGCACCCTGGCCGCCCTGGAGATCCGGCCGTGCCCCGAGGCCGCCGCCGAACCCGGACCCGGCCGGGTCCGGATCGCGGTCCGCGCCGCCGGGCTCAACTTCCACGACGTCCTCGGCGCGCTCGACATGCACCCCGGCGACCCCGGCCCGCTCGGCCTGGAAGGCGCGGGCGTGGTGACCGCGACCGGCCCCGGCGTCACCGGACTGGCCGTCGGCGACCGGGTGATGGGCCTGTTCTCCGGCGCGTTCGCCGACCAGGCCCACGCCGACCACCGCACCCTCGTCAAGATCCCCGACGGCTGGTCCTTCACCCAGGCCGCCGCGGTGCCCGTCACCCACATGACCGCCCTGCACGCCCTGACCGAACTCGGCGGGACGGCCGCGGGCGACCCCGTCCTGATCCACGCCGGCGCGGGCGGCGTCGGCATGGCCGCGGTCCAGCTGGCCCGGCACCTGGGCGCCGACGTCCACGCGACCGCGAGCCCCGCCAAGTGGCCCGCGCTGCGCGCCCTCGGCCTGACCGACGACCGGCTCGCCTCCTCCCGCGAGCCCGGCTTCGGCGCCCGCTTCGGCGCCGGCGGCCGGCGCATGGCGCTCGTCCTGAACTCCCTCACCGGCGAGCTGCTCGACGAGTCGCTGCGGCTGCTGCGGCCCGGCGGCCTCCTGGTCGAGCTGGGCAGGACCGACCCGCGGGACCCCGCCGAGGTGGCCTCCGCGCACCCCGGCGCGCGCCACCGGGCGTCCGACCTCCTCCAGTTGCCGCCCGAGCACCTCGGCCGGCTCCTGAACCGGGTGGTCGAGCTGTTCGCCGAGGGCGTCTTCACCTGGCCCGCCGTCACCGCCATGGACGTCCGGCACGCGCCCGAGGCGTTCGGGCTGCTGCGGCAGGGCGCCCACGTCGGCAAGGTGGTCCTCACCGTCCCGCCGGTCCTCGACCCGGACGGCACCGTCCTCGTCACCGGCGGCACCGGCGCCGTCGGCCGGGCCCTCGCCCGCCACCTGGTCACCGCCCACGGCGCACGACGGCTCCTGCTGGCCTCCCGCCGCGGCGGTGACGCGCCGGGCGCCGCCGGTCTCGCGGCCGAACTGGCCGGCCTCGGCGCCCGGGTGGACTTCGCGGCCGTGGACGTCGCCGACCGGCGGGCCGTCGCCGCGCTGATCGACGCCGTGCCCGAACGGCACCCGCTGACCGCGGTGGTCCACGTCGCGGGCCTGGTGGACGACGCGCCGGTCACCTCGCTGACCCCCGGTCAGATCGACCGGGTCATGCGCGCCAAGGCCGACGCGGCCTGGCACCTGCACGAACTGACCGCGGGCCACCCGCTGACCGCGTTCGTCCTGGCCTCCTCGGTCATGGGAACGCTCGGCGGGGCCGGCCAGGGCGGCTACACCGCCGCCAACGCCTTCCTCGACGGGCTCGCCCGCCACCGCCGGACGCGGGGCCTGCCCGCCCTGGCACTGGCCTGGGGCCTCTGGGACGACCCGGACGGCATGATCGGCGCCCTCACCGACGCCGACCGCGCCCGCTTCGCCCGGGCCGGCCTGGTGCCGATGGCCCCCGACCACGGCCTGGCCCTCCTCGAGGCGGCGCTGCCGTCCCCGCACGCCGTCCTGGCCCCCGCCAGGTTCGACCGCGAGGCCCTGCGCGACCTGGCGGCGGACCTCCCGCCGGTGCTCCGCGAAGTGGCGGCCGGCGGCCCGGGACGGCCCGGGGGAGACCCCGGCCGCCGGCGGCCGAGGCCGCTGCGGGAGGAGCTCACCGGCCTGACCGCCGCGCGACGGGCGGAGGTCCTGGCCGACCTGGTCCGTACCCACATGGCCGCCGTCCTCGGCACCCACCCCGAGAAGATCGTGGACGACCGGCCGTTCGGCGAGCTCGGGCTCGACTCGCTCACCTCGGTCGAGTTCCGCAACCGCCTCAACGCGGCGACCGGCCTCGAACTCCCCGTCACCCTCCTCTTCGAGGCCCCCACGCCGCCGGAGGTCGTCGCCGTCCTGGACGCCGGACTCGCCCTCGGCGAGGAGACCCCGGCCGACCCGCCGACCGGGGCCCGCGAAACGGCCGCGGTCGCACCCCCGGACGTCTCCGGGGACTCCAAGGGCTCCGGGGACTCCCGGGATTCCGGAGACTCCGGGGACTCCGAAGACTCCGAGGCGCGGGTGGCGGCACTCATCGAGGCCGCGACCGCCGACGAACTCCTCGACTTCATCGACCGCGAGCTCTCCGGCTCCTGACCCCGCGAAGGACCGATCCGTCATGGCATCAGAAACGGACGAGAGGCTGCTCGGCTCCCTCAAGCGCCTCACCCTCGACCTGCACCGGACCCGCGAGCGGCTGCGCGAGCTGGAGGACGGCGACCGGGAGCCGATCGCGATCGTCGGCATGGCGTGCCGCTACCCGGGCGGGATCGACTCGCCCGCCGCCCTGTGGCGGCTGCTCGTCGAGGGCGGCGAGACCGTCGGCCCCTTCCCCCGGGACCGGGGCTGGGACGAGGGCCTGTACGACCCCGACGGCGGCGGCCGGAGCCTGACCGGCGCGGGCGGCTTCCTGCGCGGCGCGGCGGACTTCGACGCGGGCTTCTTCGGCATCAGCCCGCGCGAGGCCCTGGCCATGGACCCGCAGCAACGGCTGCTCCTCGAAACCGCCTGGCAGGCGTTCGAGGACGCCGGGATCGATCCGGAGTCGGTACGCGACACCGAGACCGGCGTCTTCACCGGACTGTCCTGCCAGGACTACGGGCAGACGGGCGACGACGTGCCGGAGGAGGCCGAGGGCTTCCTGACCACCGGGTCGGTCGGCAGCATCGCCTCCGGCCGGATCTCCTACACGTTCGGCCTGCGCGGCCCGGCCCTCACCGTGGACACGGCCTGCTCGTCCTCGCTGGTCGCGCTGCACCTGGCCGTCCAGTCGCTGCGCCGCGGCGAGTGCGCGCTGGCGCTGGCGGGCGGCGCGACCATCATGTCCACCCCCCGGCTGTTCACCGAGTTCACCCGCATGCGGGGCCTCTCGCCGGACGGCAGGTCCCGCCCCTTCTCGGCCGCCGCCTCGGGCAGCGGCCTCTCCGAGGGCGTGGGCATGCTCCTGGTGGAACGGCTGTCGGACGCCCGGCGCCTGGGCCACCCCGTCCTGGCCGTGGTGCGCGGCAGCGCGGTCAACCAGGACGGCGCCGGCCACGGCCTCACCGCGCCCAACGGCGCCGCGCAGCAGCGGGTCCTGCGGCAGGCCCTGAAGGACGCGCGCCTGGAGCCGGGAGACGTCCAGGTGGTGGAGGCGGGCAGCACCGGCACCCCGCTCGGCGACCCGATCGAGGCCCGCGCCCTGCTCGCCGTCTACGGCTCCGGCCGCGACCGGCCGCTGCGGCTCGGCTCGGTGAAGTCGAACATCGGGCACACCCAGGCGGCCGGCGGCGTCGCCGGCGTCATCAAGACGGTCCTGTCGATGCGGCACGGCCGCCTCCCCGCCACCCTCCACGTGGCGGAGCCCACCCCGCACGTCGACTGGTCGGCGGGCGTCGAGCTCGTCGCCCGGCAGTCCGCGTGGCCCGAGACGTCCGGGCCGCGCCGCGCGGCGGTGTCCTCACAGGGCATCAGCGGCACCAACGCCCACGTCATCCTCGAAGAGGCCCCCGCCGACCCCGGCAGCACCCCGCCCGCCGACGCGCCGGACCGGCCGCGCCTGCTGACCCTGTCGGCCAGGACCCCGACCGCCCTCGCCGAACTCGCCGCACGTTACGCCGAGTTGCTTGCCGACGCCGACGCCGACGCCGACGCCGACTCCGACTCCGATGTCGGCAGCGGCAGCGACATCGACATCCACGGCGGCGGCGCAGGGCTCGCCGCCGAGTCCACCGGTGCCGCCACCGGAGAATCGCTCGCGGCGATCTGCCGGACCACGAGCCTCGGGCGGGCGCACTTCCCGCACCGGCTCACGGCCGTCGCCTCCTCGCGCGCCGAACTGCGCGGCCTCCTCGCCCGGACGCGCCCGGACGGGGATCCGCCGCCCGGCGTCCGCGTCGGCGTCCGGCCCCCGAAGGCGGACCGGGGCCCGGTCTTCCTCGTCACCGGCTTCCCGGAACCGGGGTACGCCGACACGCTCGCCGGACTGGCCGACACCGAGCCCGTCTTCCGCGACGCCCTGGCGCGGTGCGCCGAGGCGGGTGCCGACCGGCGCTCGCCGTTCGCCGTCGCGTACGCGCTCGCCGAACTGTGGCGGTCCTGGGGCGTGGAGCCCGCCGCCGTCCTCGGCCACGGCGTCGGCGAGCCGGTGGCCGCCTGCCTCCAGGGGACCATGAGCCTGCGGGACGCGTGGCAGGCGGCGACCCGGCCCACGACGGACGCCGCCGGGCCGGAACGGTTCACCGACACGGTCGCCGCGCTCCTGCGCGGCGGACAGCGCGGCTTCGTGGAGCTGGGGCCCGCCTCGCCGGTCCTCGACGGGCTCCGGGCGACCGCTCCCGCCGCCTTCCTGCCGTCGCTGTGCGCGGGGGAGGACGCCCGCCGCACCCTCCTCGACGGCCTCGGCGCCCTCTTCGTCCACGGCACGCGGATCGACTGGAAGCGGGTGCACGGCGACCTCGGCGGCCCGCCCGCCACCCTGCCCGGACACCCCTTCCAGCGCGAGCGGTACTGGCTCCCGACCAGGGCCACCCGCAGCGACCGCCCACACCCCGAAGCCGCGCCCAACACCGTATGGAACGCCGCGACCGACACCGTACGGAACGCCGAGTCCGACACCATACGGAACACCGCGCCCGACACCGTACGGAACACCGAGTCCGACACCGTACGGGAAACCGTACGGACCACCGCTCCCGGCACCGGCCAGGACCCCGAGCCCGCCACCGGCGACGCCCCCGAGACGGTGGCCGGCATCGTCGGGCGGGCGCGGGGCGCCGTCGTCACCGGTGACGAACTGCACCTGCCGCTGCGGAGCCTGGGCGTCGACTCGCTGATCGCCATGGACGTCCGGCAGAGCCTCGTCCGCCGGCTCGGCGTCGACGTCCCGCTGCGCGACCTCCTGGACGGCCGGAGCGTCGACGACCTCACCCGGACCGTCCGGACCGCCCGGACGGCGCCCGGCGGCACGCACCGGACCGCCGAGCCCGCCACGCCGCCGCCCGCCACAGCGTCGCCCGCCACGGCACCACCCGCGACGACGTCGCCCGCCGACCCGGCGGCCCGGTACGAGCCGTTCCCCCTCACCGCCCTCCAACAGGCCTATCTGGTGGGCCGGACCGATGCCTTCGAGCTCGGCGGCGTCCCCACCTCCTTCCTCGTCGAGGTCGACCTCGACGACACCGACACCGAGCGGCTCGCCGCCGCCTTCCGGCACCTGGTCGACCGGCACGACATGCTCCGCGCGGTCATCTGCGAGGACGGCCGCCAGCGCGTGCTCCCCGAGGTCCCCCCGTACCGGATCACGACGGTCGACCTGCGGGCGTGCGACGAGGCCGAGCGGGCCCGCCGACTGGCCGAGATCCACCAGGAGATGCGCCACCAGGTCTTCGACACCGCGGTCTGGCCGCTGTTCGACGTCCGGGCGACCCTGCTGGACGCGCGCACCACCCGGCTGCACCTCAACTTCGACGCGCTGATCATCGACGGGCGCAGCTCCGCCCTGCTGTTCCGGGAATGGGCGCAGACCTACCGCTCCGGCACGCCCGACGCGCCCGCCCCCGCCGTCACCTACCGGGACTACGTGCTGGCCGCGGCCGAGGAGGACGCCGCGCGGCGCGAGGGGGCCCTCGCCTACTGGCAGGGCCGCCTCGACTCGCTGCCGCCCGCCCCCGCCCTGCCGCTGCGCCCGGGCCCCGCGCCCCGGCGGCCGGTCTTCACCCACCGCACGGCCCGTGTCGGACCCGGCGCCTGGCGGCGGTTCAAGGACCACGCCACCGCGGCGGGGGTCTCCCCCTCGGCGGCCCTGTGCGCCGCGTACGCGCAGGTCGTCGCCGCCTGGAGCGCCTCGCCGCGCTTCACGCTCAACGTGCTGGCGTTCCACCGGCGGCCCCTGCACGAGGACGCCGGCCGGATCGTCGGAAACCTCAGCGCGACCACCCTCCTCGAAGTCGACGCCGCCCCCGCCGAGGCCTTCGCCTCCGGCGCCAGGAGGCTGCAGGACCAGCTCCTGACCGACCTCGAACACGGGTACGTCAGCGGCGTCGAGGTGCTGCGCGAGCTCAACCGCACCCGGGGCGGCACCGGCCTCGCGAGCATGCCGGTGGTCTTCACCAGCACGCTCGGCTTCTCGGGGCGGGCCACCGGCGGGCCCGGCGCGCTCACGGCGCTGACCGCCCTCGGCACCGCCGGCCGCCCGGTCTCCAGCTCGGTGCGGACGCCACAGGTCTGGCTCGACCACCAGGCCCTGGAGGAGGACGGGGAACTGGTCCTCAACTGGGACGTGGTGGAGGAGGTGTTCCCCGACGGCGTCGTCGACGGCATGTGGGACGCCTACCGGGAACTGGTGCGGGACCTGTGCGGCGAGACGGCCTGGCGCCGCCCGCCGTCCGTGCCGGTGCCGGCCGCCGACCTGGAGCTCCGGCGGGCCGCCAACGCCACCGACGGCCCCCTCCCCGCCGGGCTGCTGCACGACGGGTTCCTGCGGCAGGCCGCGGCCCGGCCGGACGCGCCCGCCGTCATCACCGCCTCCCGGACCCTGACCTACGACGAGGTGCACCGCCGCTCCGACCGGATCGCCCACTGGCTGGCCGGCCACGGCGCGGGCCCGGGCACGCTCGTCGGCATCGTGATGGAGAAGGGCTGGGAGCAGGTCGTCGCGGCCCTCGGCGTCCTCAAGGCCGGCGCCGCCTACGTACCGCTCGACGCCACCATGCCCGCCCGCCGGCTCCGCACGATCATGGAATCGGCCGGCGTACGGCTGGCCCTGACCCGGACGCCGGACGCGGACGGCCTCGACCTCCCGGACGGCACCCGCGCGCTGCGCGTCGACGCCGGGCCGGCCGACGGGGAGAGGGGCACCCCGCCGCCCTGCCCGGCCGGGCCCCGCGACCTCGCGTACGTCATCTTCACCTCGGGCTCCACCGGCACCCCCAAGGGCGTGATGATCGAGCACGCCGCCGCGGTCAACACGGTCCAGGACGTCAACGACCGGTTCGCCGTGACCGCGGACGACCGAGTCCTGGGCCTGTCCGCACTCCACTTCGACCTCTCGGTCTACGACGTCTTCGGCCCGCTCGCGGCCGGCGGCGCCGTCGTCCTGCCCGACGCGTCGGACCGGCGGGAACCGGCCGCCTGGCTGGACCTGGTGAACCGGCACCGGGTGACGATCTGGAACAGCGTCCCCGCCCTGATGGACATGTTCGTCGAGCACCTGCGCACCCTCGACGGCCCGCCGTCGCTGCGCGTGGTGATGCTGAGCGGCGACTGGATCCCGGTCACCCTCCCCGGCGCCATCGCCTCGGCGCTGCCGAACGCGCGGACCTGGAGCCTCGGCGGCGCGACCGAGGCGGCCATCTGGTCCATCCAGCACCCGATCACCCACGTGGACCCGCGGTGGACGAGCGTCCCGTACGGCAGACCCCTACGGAACCAGAAGTTCCACGTCCTGGACGAGGCGCTGCGGCCCCGCCCGGCCCTGGTCCCCGGCGACCTGTACATCTCCGGGGCCGGCCTGGCCCGCGGCTACCTCGGCGACGAGGAGAAGACCCGCGCGGCGTTCCCGCACCACCCCACCACCGGGGAACGGCTCTACCGGACCGGCGACCTCGGCCGCTACCTCCCGGACGGCACCATCGAGTTCCTGGGACGCCTCGACACCCAGGTGAAGATCCGCGGCCACCGCATCGAACTCGGCGAGATCGAGGCGGCGCTGCTGCGGCGGCCGGACGTCCGCGCCGCGGCCGTGACGGCCGAGGGCGAGCGCGGCGGCCCGCGGCACCTCGTCGCGTACGCCGTCTCGCACAGCACCGAGGACGCGCTGCGCGAAGCGCTCCGCGAGGAACTGCCCGGCGCCATGGTGCCCGCCCGCGTCGTCCTCCTGGACGAACTCCCGCTGACCGGCAACGGCAAGGTGGACCGCGGCCGCCTGCCGTCCCCCCGGGAGACGGCGGCCCGCCCGGCGCGGGCGACCGCCCCGCGCGACGCGACCGAACGGCTCCTCGCCGGCATCTGGGCGGACTTCTTCCCGCCGGCCGACGGACCCGTCGACGTCACCGCGGACTTCTTCGACCTCGGCGGCGACTCCCTCCTCGCGGTACGGCTCATGGCCCGCGTCCGGCAGCGCACCGGCCGGTCGCTGCCGGTGGCCACGCTGCTCGCACGGCCGACCGTCGCGGCCCTCGCCGAGGCGCTGCGCGAGCGGCCGGACGACACGGACCGGGCGGCGCTGGTCACGATCCGGGACGGCGGGACCCGGCCGCCGCTCGTCCTCGTCCACCCCGTCGGCGGCGACGTGCTCTGCTACGCCGCGCTCGGCACCCTCCTCGACGACGACCAGCCGCTCCACGCCCTCCAGTACCCCGACCTCGACCCCGCGCCGCACACCGTCGCCGACCTCGCCGCGCACTACGCCGACGCGCTCACCGCCCGCTTCCCGCAAGGCCCGTACCGCCTCGGCGGCTGGTCCATGGGCGGCGTGATCGCCCTGGAGACCGCCCGCCTGCTCACCGAGCGGGGCAGGACGGTCGAACTCGTCGCGGCCGTGGACCTGCTCGAACCGCCCGGCCGCACGCGAGCGCCCTCCGACCCGGAGCTGCTCGCCCGCTTCGCCCGCGACCTGGCCGGACTCGCGGGCAGCGACTGGGCCCCCGACCCGGCCGACCTGGAACCCGCGGACGGCAGGTCCCCGATCGGCGAACTGTTCGTCCGGGCCCGGGAGGCCGCCGTCCTGCCCGCCGACGTCGACGCCCCCACCCTGGAACGGCTCGCGGGCCGCTTCCTGCGCCTCAGCCGCGCCCTGGCCGACCACGAGCCCGCCCCTTATCGGGGCAGGGTCCGGCTCCTGCGCGCCATGGACGGCGCCACTCCCCGGACCACCCGCCGGTGGCTGGCGCTCCTCGGCGACCGGGCCGAGAGCGTCGACGTGCCCGGCGACCACTACAGCGTCATGCGCCACCCGGACCTCCGGACCCTGGCCGCCGCACTCGACAAGGCCCTGGACGACCTGTGACCCGCGCCCGCCGACAGCACCACCCCCACCGGACCGGTGGGGACAGCCGCACCAGGAGGAGGACCGGATGACCACCGCGGAACTGCCGCCCCACCCCGAACCGGCCCTGACGACCGCCCCGCCCCCGCCGGCCGCCCTCGGTCCCCGCACCGCCGCCCCGGCCCCGCCGGCCGCCCCGGCCCCGCCGGCCGAACCGGCCCCGACGGCCGGGCAGGTCATGGACCGCGTACGGGCATACGCCGCGGACCTCCCGGCACGCGCGTCCGAGATCGAACGGCTGGGCCGGCTCCCCGCCGACGTCCTCGACGGCCTGAAGGCCACCGGGCTGCTGCGCGCGGCCCTGCCGCCCCGCCGGGGCGGCGTGGAGCTGACGGTGCCGCAGATCACCCGGGCCGTCGACCTGTTGGCCCGGGGGGACGGCTCGGTCGCCTGGTGCGCGGCCGTCGCCCTGAACGCCGCCTTGGCCGCGGTCCACCTCCCCGACGAGGTGTTCACCGAACTGTTCCCGGACCCCGACATGGTCACCGCCACCGTGCTCCCGCCGACCGGGCGGGCGGTCCGGCGGGGCGACGGCTACCTCCTGTCGGGCCGCTGGGCCCAGGCCAGCGGAATCACCCACGCCGACCGGATGCTGGCCGGCTTCCACGCCCCGGACGGCACCCCGAGGATCGCCGTCCTCGACACCGCGCGGCTGCGCGTGATCGACACCTGGCACGCCACCGGCCTGCGCGGCACCGGCTCGCACGACGTGGAGGCCGTCGACCTCCACGTACCGCGGCACCACACCTTCGCGCTCCAGCCGCCCGGCGCCCACGGGGAACCGCCCCACCTGCGCGCCGACAACCTCGCCCACAAGATGGCGGGCATCCCGCTGGGCATCGCCGGGGCCGCGCTGGACAGCGCCCGTGAGCTCCTCGCCGCCAGGCGCGCCGCGCCGCCGTGGCCGGGGGCCCCGGCCGACCTCGCGCGCGCCGAATCCCTGATCGGCGCGGCGGACGCCTATGTGTACTCCACGCTGGAGAAGGCCTGGGCGGCCCAGACCGCCGGCGTGGCACCCGAACGCGGCACGGCCGCGCTGGCCCGCCGGTTCGCCCACCGCGCCTGCCGGGAAGCGGTCCAGCTGCTGTACGACGCGGTGGGATCGGCGGCCGTCTACACCGAGCGCACCCCGCTCGACCGGTGTCTGCGCGACCTGATCACCGCGGGCCGCCACGTCGCCTCCGCCGAGAGGATCCTCGACGGAGTCGGCACCCTGCGACTCGGCGGCGACCCCGCCTCCCCCCACGTCTGACCCGACGGCGCCGCCTCCCCGAACGCGCGGAACCCGCAGGGCGGCGGCCATCTGGTCTAGGGGGTGTCGGCGTCCCCCGACAGGAAGGGGAGCACGTACTCCGCGCCCCGGTCCCGCAGCAGTTCGTGCAGGGCCGTGAAGACCTCCGCCGAGCGGCGGCCCGGCCAGTCGTCCGGCAGGAGCTCCGCCGGGAGCACCGGGTCCGCGTAGGGCAGCCGGCGCCAGGAGTCCAGGGCGAGGAGGTAGTCCCGGTAGGCGTCCTCGGCGCCCGCCGGGGCCGACCGCCAGGCCCGCAGGACCGGCTCGTGGGCCGCGAGGAACTCCTCGTGGAGCCCGGCGATCGCCGGCAGGTCCCACCAGCGGGCCACCGCCCCGGCCGTCGCCGCGTACCCCAGGTGGTCGCCGCGGAAGAGGTCCACGTACGGGGAGAGCTCCAGGCGCTCCAGGGCGTTCCGCGTCTCCTCGTACAGCCGGGCGGGCGCGATCCAGACGCCCGGCGCCGCCGTGCCGAAGCCCAGCCGGGCGAGCCGGGAGCGCAGCAGGTGCCGCTTGTGCCGCTCGGCCTCGGGCACCGAGAAGACGGCGAGCACCCAGCCCTCGGACAGCTTCGGCTCCGTACGGGCGTAGATCCGGCGGTCGCCGTCGTCCAGGAGCCGCCGGGCGTCCTCCGAGAGGGCGTACCCGGCGGCGCCGGCCGCCGTCCGGCCCGGCAGCAGCAGACCGCGCCGCTTGAGCCGCGACACCGAGGAACGCACCGAGGGCGCGTCGACGCCGAGCACGCCGAGCAGCCGGATGAGCGCGGCCACCGGCACCGGCGACTCGTCGGGCGCACGGCCGTAGGCGCCGTAGAAGGAGACGATCAGGGATCGGGGGGTGTGCTGCTCGGCCACGTGATCACTTTAAGCGGTGGTGGACACGTCATGCCGGTCACGCCGGGTCCCGCAGCAGGAAGCGCTGGAGCTTCCCCGTCGCCGTGCGCGGCAGCGCGTCGAGGAAGACGATCTCCCGGGGCGATTTGTACGGGGCGATGCGGGCGCGGACGAAGGCCCGCAGCGCGGCGGCGGTGCCGGCGTCGCGCGGCACCCCGTCCCGTACCACCGTGTACGCCACGACGACCTGGCCGCGCAGCTCGTCCGGGCGGCCGACCACCGCCGTCTCCACCACGTCGGGGTGGTCGAGGAGCACCTCCTCGACCTGGGGCCCGGCGATGTTGTAGCCGGCCGAGATGATCATGTCGTCGGCGCGCGAGACGTAGCGGAACCAGCCGTCGGGCTCGCGGACGTACGTGTCGCCCGTGATGTTCCAGCCGTCCCGTACGTACTCCTCCTGGCGGGGGTCGGCCAGATAGCGGCAGCCCACCGGGCCGCGCACCGCGAGCAGCCCCTCCTCGCCGTCCGGGACGCCCTTGCCGTCGCGGTCGACGATCCTGGCCTGCCAGCCGGGCACCGGGCGGCCCGTGGTGCCGGGGCGTATGTCGCCGTCGGCGGCGGAGATGAAGATGTGCAGCAGTTCGGTGGCGCCGATGCCGTTGATCAGGCGCAGCCCGGTCCGCGCGTACCAGGCCGTCCAGGTCGCCTCGGGCAGGTTCTCGCCCGCCGAGACGCAGCGGCGCAGCGAGGCCACCTCCGGGGCCGTGCCCTGGGTCAGCTCCTGCAGCATGACCCGGTAGGCCGTCGGGGCGGTGAAGAGCACCGACACCCGGTGCCGTTCGATCGCCGCGAGCAGTTGTTTGGGCCCGGCCTGTTCGAGGAGGACCGCGCTCGCCCCGGCCCGCAGGGGGAAGACGACGAGCCCGCCGAGGCCGAAGGTGAAGGCGAGCGGGGGAGAGCCGGCGAAGACGTCGTCGGGCAGCGGCCGCAGGACGTGCGCGGAGAAGGTGTCGGCGACGGCCAGGACGTCCCGGTGGAAGTGGACGCAGCCCTTGGGCCGCCCGGTCGTGCCGGAGGTGAAGGCGATCAGGGCCACGTCGTCGGCGGCGGTCGGCACCGCCTTGTACGGGTCGGGGTGGCGCTCGGCGAGGGTCAGCAGGTCATCGGGCCCGTCCCCGCCGAAGGGGGTGACCCGGAGCCCGGGTATCCGGGCCGCGAGCAGCTCGTCGAGGACGCGGTCGTCGCAGAGCGCGTGGGTGCACCGGGCCGCCTCGGCCATCACGGCCAGCTCGGGGGCGCGCTGCTGGGCCAGGACGGTGACGGCGACGCCGCCGGCCTTCATCACGGCGAGCCAGCAGGCGGCGAGCCAGGGGGTGGTGGGACCGCGCAGGAGGACCCGGTTGCCGGGCAGCACCCGCAGGTCGGTGGTGAGGACGTGGGCGATGCGGTCCACCCGGTCGCGGAGCTCCCCGTAGCTCCAGACCCCGCCCTCGCCGTCGTGGAAGGCGGGCCGGTCGGCGCCGAACCGTTCCACCGTGCGGTCGAGGAGTTCCGTGCCGCAGTTGAGCCGATCGGGGTAGCGGAGCTCGGGGAGGTCGAAGAGGAGACGCGGCCAGTGGTCGGGAGACGGCAGCCGGTCGCGGGCGAACGTGTCGAGGTGGGCCGAGGGCGTCAGCTCCATGAGTCCGTCCCCCTGTCGTGGTGGGGTCGTCCGTCGCTCCACGAGCGTATCGTGTTGGTGACGACAGTCAACGGTCCGCGACAGGGGCGCCGGGAGGCGCCGGGACGGAGGAACCCGGGGGCGCGGGAGGCGGGGCGCTTCAGGACGCGGGAAGCAGGGCGCCGCGAGGCGCAGGAACCGGGGCGCTTCACGGCGCCGGAACCACGGCGCCCCACGGCGTCGCGACGAAGGCGCCGCAAGGCGCAGGCACCACGGCGCTGCGAGGCGCCGGCACCGCGGCGCCCCACGGCGCCGGGACCGAGGCGCCGCGAGGCGCAGGGATCAGGGCGCTTCACGGCGCCGCGACGAGGGCGCCGGAGGGCGCCGGAGAGGGCCCACATGCCCGCATTCTCGCTCGATCCGGCACAGACCACCTGGTGTGCGGAGCTCAGCGCGCTCGCCGCCGAACGGCTCAAGCCCCTCGCCGACCAGGGGGAACCCGGCAGGGTCAACCGCCCGCTCGTCGCCGCCCTCGGCGAGCTCGGCCTCCTCTCCCGCCTCTTCGAGGCCGGCGCCCTCGACCTCTGCCTCCTGCGCGAGTCCCTCGCCCGCACCTGCACCGAGGCCGAGACCGCCCTCGCCCTCCAGGGCCTCGGCACCCACCCCGTCGCCGCCTTCGGCACCCCCGCCCAGCGCGCCCGCTGGCTCCCCGAGGCCGCCGCCGGGCGGGCCGTCGCCGCCTTCGCCCTCTCCGAACCGGACGCCGGCTCCGACGCCGCCGCCCTCGCCCTCGACGCCGTCCCCGACGGCCGCGGCGGCTGGCGCCTGCACGGCGAGAAGCGCTGGATCTCCAACGCCCCCGAGGCCGACTTCGCCACCGTCTTCGCCCGCACCACCCGGGGCGCCGGAGCGCGCGGCGTCACGGCCTTCCTCGTCCCCGCCGACCGCCCGGGCCTCGGCGGGGAACCGCTCGACATGCTCGCCCCGCACGCCCTCGGCACCCTCACCTTCGACGGCGTCCCCGTCGGCCCCGAGGACCTCCTCGGCGAACCCGACAAGGGCTTCCGGGTCGCCATGAACACCCTCAACCTCTTCCGGCCCAGCGTCGGCGCCTTCGCCGTCGGCATGGCCCAGGCCGCCCTCGACGCGGCCCTCGCCCACACCGTCGCCCGCCCCGCCTTCGGCGGCGTCCTCGCCGACCTCCAGGCCGTCTCGCACCGCGTCGCCGAGATGGCCACCCGCACCGAGGCCGCCCGCCTCCTCGTGTACGCGGCGGCCGTCGCGTACGACGAGGGGGACCCCGACGTCCCCCGCCGCTCCGCCATGGCCAAGCTCCTCGCCACCGAGACCGCCCAGTACGTCGTCGACGCCGCCGTCCAGCTGCACGGCGCCCTCGCCCTCCAGCGCGGCCACCTCCTGGAACACCTCTACCGAGAGGTCCGCGCGCCCCGGATCTACGAGGGCGCGACCGAGGTGCAGCGCACGATCATCGCGAAGGAGCTGTACGCGAAGGTGCCGCCCACCGAGGTGGTGCCCACCGAGGTGCCGCCCGGCGAGCGGCGACCCCTGGGAGCCCCGTACGCCCCGAAGGAGCCGAAGGAGACGACCGCATGAGCCTGCACCGCCACAACCCCGCCGAACTCTCCCCGCCCACCGGCTTCTCGCACGCCGTCACCGCCACCGGCACCCGGCTCGTCTTCCTCGCCGGGCAGACCGCCCTCGACACCGGGGGCAAGGTCGTGGGGGAGGGGATCACCGAGCAGTTCGCCACCGCCCTCGGCAATCTGCTCACCGCCCTGCGGCACGCCGGCGGCACCCCCGCCGACCTCGCCCGCGTCACCGTCTACACCACCGACGTCCCCGGCTACCGCGACCACGCGCACGAACTGGGCCGGATCTGGCGCCGCTTGGCGGGCCGCGACTACCCGGCGATGGCCGTCATCGGAGTCGTACGCCTCTGGGACGAGCAGGCCCTGGTGGAGCTCGACGGCTTCGCGGTCCTCGACGAACCCGCGTCCGCTTGATCAACTGGTCACCCGCTCGGGCCGGGCTTAGTGTCGAAAGGTGGACTGACCGGCCCACGGCACACTCACCAGGCGAGGCCCGAGGCGCCACATGAGTACACCCAAGCCGACGACACCTGCGCAGACCGCCCCTCCGAAGAAGGGCGGGGACGGCAAGGGCATAGCCCTGTTCGTGATCGCGTCCTGTCAGCTGATGGTGGTCCTCGACATCACCATCGTGAACATCGCCCTCCCGCACATCCAGACGGCGCTGGACTTCTCGACCACCAGCCTGTCCTGGGTCGTCAACGCCTACACGCTCACCTTCGGCGGGCTGCTGCTCCTCGGCGGGCGAACCGGCGACATCCTGGGCCGGCGACGCGTCTTCATCTTCGGCGTGCTGCTCTTCGGACTGGCCTCCCTCTTCTGCGGGCTCGCGCAGAGTGAGTGGCAACTCCTCGCGGCCCGGGCGCTCCAGGGCGTCGGCGGCGCGATAGCCTCGCCGACCTCGCTCTCCCTCATCACCACCACGTTCGACGAAGGCCCGGAACGCAACCGGGCCTTCGGCGTCTTCGCGGGCGTCTCGGCCGGCGGCGGCGCGATCGGACTGGTGGCCGGAGGCATGCTCGTCCAATGGCTGGACTGGCGCTGGATCTTCTTCGTCAACGTCCCGATCGCCGTGGTGATCGCGCTCCTCACACCGCGTCACGTCAGGGAGTCCGAGCGGCACCCCGGCCACTTCGACCTCGCCGGCGCGCTGACCTCGACGCTCGGCATGGTGGCGCTGGTGTACGGGTTCATCCGGGCCGCGCAGGAGGGCTGGAGCGACCCCTACACGATCGGCTCGTTCGGCGCCGCGATCGTCCTCCTGGCCGCGTTCATCCTCATCGAGCGGCGCTCCCAGCAGCCCATCACGCCCCTGCACATGTTCGCCGACCGCAACCGCTCGGGCACCTACGTCATCATGCTCTGCCTGGCGGCGGCCATCTTCGGGATGTTCTTCTTCCTCACCCTCTTCGTGCAGCAGGTGCTGGGCTTCAGCCCCCTGACGACGGGCCTCGCGTTCCTGCCGGTCAGCGCGATCATCGCGGTCGGCGCCGGCTTCACGTCCAACCTGCTGCCCAAGTACGGTCCGAAGCCCTTCATGGTGACGGGCTCGGTGCTCGCCGCGGCCGGCCTGTCCTGGCTGACGCTCACCGACGTGAACTCCACCTACGCGGGCAGCATCCTCGGACCGATCCTCGTCTTCGGCCTCGGCATGGGCCTGATGTTCGTCTCGCTGACCATCATGGCGCTGTCGAACGTCGAACAGCGGGAGTCCGGCGCGGCGTCCGGCCTGCTCAACGCCATGCAGCAGGTGGGCGGTTCGCTGGGCCTCTCGATCCTGGTGACCGTCTTCGGCACGGCCAGCCGCAACGAGGCGGACAAGCAGGTCCCCGCCTTCCTCTCCCAGGCCGGCCCGCTGGAGAAGGCCCAGTTCGCGAAGACCGGGCAGCTCCCGCCGCCCTGGAGCGACCAGGTCCTCACCTCCGGCGTCTCCGCGGGCTTCGTCACGGCGGCGGTCTTCGCCGTGGTCGGCGCCCTGGTCGCCCTCTTCGTGATCCAGGTCCGCGCCTCCGACCTCGAACGCCTCAAGGGCGGCGGAGTGATGCCGGGCGCCGGCTGAACCCCACTACGGCCTCAAGGTGGCGTAGGGCCGCTCGGGACAGGGGGCGTCGGGCGGCGCCAGCTTCAGATAGGCGGTCCCGAACTGCGGATCCTCGACCGTCTCGCCCGGCTCGGGATCCTGGAAGCAGACCTTCCACGGATCCGCGACGCCGGGCAGCGCCACGTCGGAGTACGCGCTCTCCGGCACGACCTTCCTGAACCCGACCGGCGCCAGCGCCTGCCCGGCCCGCGCGAAGGCCATGCCGGTGACGGCGGGCATGGCGGGCCAGGGGATCTTCCCGCCGTCGACGGCGGGACAGGGCGCCCCGACGCGCACCACCCCGAGATCCAGCACGGGCCGCCCGCCGTCCCGCCGCCCCGCCGACGCCTGGAAACACACCGTCCACTCGTCCGCGTCCCACTGCCGGGCATCCTGGTCGGAGGCGTCGTGCGACACGACGGCGTACCCGGCGGCGGAGGCGGCGGCCTTCGCCTCCTCCATGTTCCTCCCCACGAGCACGGGAGGCCCGGTGGGCCGAGGAGCGACGGAGACGGTGCCCGTGACCTCCGGCGACCGGCCGCCACCCCGCACCGGCTCCTCCCCCGGCGCACCACCACCGAAAAGGCGGGGCACGCCCCACACGACCACGAGCAGCACGACCAGACCACCGACGACCACCCCCGGCCGCCACCACCGCCGAACGGCCTCCCGGGGAGGCGACGGGGACGGCGGCGGGGCAGAGGGGTACGAGTCCACGCGGGGATCGTAGACAGAACCCCCGCGCCCGGCGCGGGGGTTCTCCGGCTTCTCGCGACTTTCTCCGGGACCGGGACCTAGATGTCCCGGAAGATCTCGATCTGCGCGCCGATCGAGTTGAGGCGCTCCGCGAGGTCCTCGTAGCCGCGGTTGATGACGTAGACGTTGCGCAGGACCGACGTGCCCTCCGCCGCCATCATGGCGAGCAGGACGACCACGGCCGGGCGCAGGGCCGGCGGGCACATCATCTCGGCGGCGCGCCAGCGGGTGGGGCCCTCGACCAGGACGCGGTGGGGGTCCAGGAGCTGGAGGCGGCCGCCGAGGCGGTTGAGGTCGGTGAGGTAGATGGCGCGGTTGTCGTAGACCCAGTCGTGGATGAGGGTCTTGCCCTGGGCCGTCGCCGCGATCGCCGCGAAGAAGGGGACGTTGTCGATGTTGAGGCCCGGGAACGGCATCGGGTGGATCTTGTCGATCGGCGCCTCCAGCTTGGAGGGACGGACCGTCAGGTCGACCAGGCGAGTGCGGCCGTTGTCCGCCGGGTACTCCGCCGAGCGGTCGTGGTCGAGGCCCATCTCCTCCAGGACGGCGAGCTCGATCTCCATGAACTCGACGGGGACCCGGCGGATGGTCAGTTCCGACTCCGTCACCACGGCCGCGGCGAGCAGGCTCATCGCCTCGACCGGGTCCTCGGAGGGGGAGTAGTCGACGTCCACGTCGATCTGCGGCACGCCGTGCACGGTCAGGGTGGTGGTGCCGATGCCGTCGACCCGGACGCCGAGGGCCTCCAGGAAGAAGCAGAGGTCCTGGACCATGTAGTTGGAGGAGGCGTTGCGGATGACGGTCACGCCGTCGTGCCGGGCGGCGGCGAGCAGCGCGTTCTCGGTGACGGTGTCGCCGCGCTCGGTCAGGACGATCGGGCGGCCGGGGGAGACGGAGCGCTCGACCCGGGCGTGGTAGATGCCCTCGGTGGCCGTGACCTCCAGGCCGAAGCGGCGCAGCGCGATCATGTGCGGCTCGATCGTGCGCGTGCCGAGGTCGCAGCCGCCGGCGTACGGCAGCCGGAAGCGGTCCATGCGGTGCAGCAGCGGGCCGAGGAACATGATGATCGAGCGGGTGCGGATCGCGGCCTCGGCGTCGATGGACTCCATGTCGAGCTCGGCCGGAGGCACGATCTCCAGGTCCACGCCGTCGTTGATCCAGCGGGTGCGGACGCCGATGGAGTTGAGGACCTCCAGGAGCCGGAAGACCTCCTCGATGCGGGCGACCCGGCGCAGGACGGTGCGGCCCTTGTTGAGGAGCGTGGCGCAGAGCAGTGCGACACAGGCGTTCTTGCTCGTCTTGACGTCGATGGAGCCGGAGAGGCGACGGCGGCCGACGACGCGGAGGTGCATGGGTCCCGCGTATCCCAGGGACACGATCTCGCTGTCGAGGGCTTCGCCGATCCGGGCGATCATCTCAAGGCTGATGTTCTGGTTGCCGCGCTCGATCCGGTTGACGGCGCTCTGGCTCGTGGCCAGCGCCTCGGCGAGCTGAGTCTGTGTCCAGCCGCGGTGTTGCCGGGCGTCACGGATGAGCTTGCCGATGCGTACGAGGTAGTCGTCTTCCATGGCGTCACGTTATCTCAGATATGAGATGTGTTCCGTCATGGGGTGGGCCATCAGGGTGAATCGGCGTGAGCGGTCGGGTGGCGCGGTTCGTACAGGGGGAGTTCGGTGCCGCTCGGCAGGCGGACGGCGGCGAGCAGGCCCCAGCCCTGGTCGGTGATGGCCCGTGAGATCTCCGCGCCCCGATCCTCCAGGGTTGTCAGGGTATGGGTGAGGTCGTCGCACATGAGGTACACCTCGTGCTGCGGTTCGCCCGTCGTGGGGTGCACCGCGATCTCGGCGGGCGGCAGCCTGAAGATGAGCCAGCCCCCTCCGGCGTCCACGTGCTCGAAGCCGACGACGTCCCTGAGGAAGGCCCGGTCGGCCTCCGCGTCCCGGGTGTAGAGAACCACGTGCGCGCCGCTGATCATGGATCGATCGTCGGCCGGGGCGTCCGCCGCGGCAATCGGGCCGCATCCGTTCGGGGTGGAGGGGAAGGGGGGTGGGCGGGACGGGTCGTGCGTCCCGTGGATCCGCAGCATGCCAGGCATGACCGGGCGGCGGTGATGTACTAGAGTTATCTCGACATCGAGATATCTGCCGAGGCGCACCGCTGCCGCCACCCTGGTAAGGGTTACCTAACTTAGCCTTACCTTAGCGGATCGACGACGTGTACGTGGCGGCAGGATGTGGTGGAACGCGCACATATATGAAGGAGACTGTCGTGTCGGCGAACAGCTTCGACGCCCGCAGCACGCTGCGCGTGGGCGACGAGTCGTACGAGATCTTCAAGCTGGACAAGGTCGAGGGCTCCGCGCGCCTCCCTTACAGCCTGAAGGTCCTCCTGGAGAACCTGCTCCGCACCGAGGACGGCGCGAACATCACCGCCGACCACATCCGGGCCCTCGGCAACTGGGACTCGCAGGCTCAGCCGAGCCAGGAGATCCAGTTCACGCCCGCCCGCGTGATCATGCAGGACTTCACCGGTGTGCCCTGTGTCGTCGACCTCGCCACCATGCGTGAGGCCGTCAAGGAGCTCGGCGGCGACCCGGCGAAGATCAACCCGCTGGCCCCGGCCGAGCTGGTCATCGACCACTCGGTCATCGCCGACAAGTTCGGCACCAAGGACGCCTTCGGCCAGAACGTCGAGCTGGAGTACGGCCGCAACAAGGAGCGCTACCAGTTCCTGCGCTGGGGCCAGACCGCCTTCGACGAGTTCAAGGTCGTCCCGCCCGGCACCGGCATCGTCCACCAGGTGAACATCGAGCACCTGGCCCGCACGGTCATGGTCCGCAACGGCCAGGCCTACCCCGACACCCTCGTCGGCACCGACTCGCACACCACCATGGTCAACGGCCTCGGCGTGCTCGGCTGGGGCGTCGGCGGCATCGAGGCCGAGGCCGCGATGCTCGGCCAGCCGGTCTCCATGCTCATCCCGCGCGTCGTCGGCTTCAAGCTGACCGGCGAGCTGCCCGCCGGCACCACCGCCACCGACCTGGTGCTGACCATCACCGAGATGCTGCGCAAGCACGGTGTCGTCGGCAAGTTCGTCGAGTTCTACGGCGAGGGCGTCGCCGCCACCTCGCTCGCCAACCGCGCCACCATCGGCAACATGTCGCCGGAGTTCGGCTCCACCGCCGCGGTCTTCCCGATCGACGACGAGACCCTGAACTACCTCAAGCTCACCGGCCGCTCCGAGCAGCAGGTCGCGCTCGTCGAGGCGTACGCCAAGGAGCAGGGCCTCTGGCTGGACCCGAAGGCCGAGCCGGACTTCTCCGAGAAGCTGGAGCTCGACCTCTCCACCGTCGTCCCGTCGATCGCCGGCCCGAAGCGCCCGCAGGACCGCATCGTCCTCGCGAACGCCGCCGAGCAGTTCGCCCAGGACGTCCGCAACTACGTCGACAGCGTCGACGAGGCGGGCCAGGAGTCCTTCCCGGCCTCCGACGCCCCGGCCGTCTCCAGCACGGTCCCGTCGAACCCGGTCCAGGTCACCGCCCCCGACGGCTCGACCTACACCCTCGACCACGGTGCGGTGACGGTCGCGGCCATCACCTCCTGCACCAACACGTCGAACCCGTACGTGATGGTCGCCGCCGCGCTCGTCGCGAAGAAGGCCGTCGAGAAGGGCCTGACCCGCAAGCCGTGGGTCAAGACCACCCTCGCCCCGGGCTCGAAGGTCGTCACCGACTACTTCGACAAGGCGGGCCTCACCCCGTACCTCGACAAGGTCGGCTTCAACCTCGTCGGCTACGGCTGCACCACCTGCATCGGCAACTCCGGCCCGCTGCCGGAGGAGGTCTCCAAGGCCGTCAACGAGCACGACCTGGCCGTGACCTCGGTGCTCTCGGGCAACCGCAACTTCGAGGGCCGCATCAACCCCGACGTCAAGATGAACTACCTGGCCTCCCCGCCGCTGGTCGTCGCGTACGCCATCGCGGGCTCCATGAAGGTGGACATCACCAGGGACGCGCTCGGCACCGACACCGAGGGCAACCCGGTCTTCCTCAAGGACATCTGGCCCTCCGAGGCCGAGGTCAACGACGTCGTGGCCAACGCCATCGGCGAGGACATGTTCAACAAGTCCTACCAGGACGTCTTCGCGGGCGACGCCCAGTGGCAGGCGCTGCCGATCCCGACCGGCAACACCTTCGAGTGGGACACCGAGTCCACCTACGTCCGCAAGCCCCCGTACTTCGAGGGCATGACGATGGAGACCACCCCGGTCACCGACATCGTCGGCGCCCGCGTCCTGGCCAAGCTGGGCGACTCGGTCACCACCGACCACATCTCCCCGGCCGGTGCCATCAAGGCCGACACCCCGGCCGGCAAGTACCTCACCGAGCACGGTGTGGAGCGTCGTGACTTCAACTCCTACGGCTCGCGCCGGGGCAACCACGAGGTCATGATCCGCGGCACCTTCGCCAACATCCGCCTGCGCAACCAGATCGCGCCGGGCACCGAGGGCGGCTACACCCGCGACTTCACGCAGGAGGGCGGCCCGGTCTCCTTCATCTACGACGCCTCGCAGAACTACCAGGCCGCCGGCACCCCGCTGGTCATCCTGGGCGGCAAGGAGTACGGCTCCGGCTCGTCCCGCGACTGGGCCGCCAAGGGCACCGCGCTCCTCGGCGTCAAGGCCGTCATCACCGAGTCGTACGAGCGCATCCACCGCTCGAACCTCATCGGCATGGGCGTCCTGCCGCTGCAGTTCCCGGCCGGCCAGTCGGCCGACTCGCTCGGCCTGACCGGCGAGGAGACCTTCTCCATCACCGGCGTCACGGAGCTGAACGAGGGCACCACGCCGAGCACGGTCAAGGTCACCACCGACACCGGTGTCGAGTTCGACGCGGTCGTCCGCATCGACACCCCCGGTGAGGCGGACTACTACCGCAACGGCGGCATCATGCAGTACGTGCTCCGCAATCTGATCCGCGGCTGACGCCACCGGATCCGGTAGACGAAAGGCCCCGCTCCTCGGAAGAGGAGCGGGGCCCTTTCGTTCGTCACGCGCGCCGTCTCACGACGGGAGCACGGATCAGAACATGAGGCGGTAGGTGTTCCAGCCGCTGGTGCCGATCTTCACGCGCGGCTTGAACGGCGTGGTGCCGTTCGCGGTGCCCTTGTACAGCCACAGGGCGCCGGTGGTCTCACGGGCGACCAGGTCGGTGATGCCGTCGAGGTCGATGTCGCCGGTCGAGACGAGGGCGTTGTAGGCGTTCCAGCCGCCGCCGATCCTGGTGCGGGGGGCGAACGGCGTCGTGTAGCTGCCGGTGCCCTTGTAGAGCCACAGCACACCGGAGCTGTCGCGGGCGACGATGTCGTCCTTGCCGTCGCCGCTCAGGTCGCCCTTGCCGGCGATCTGGTTGTAGGCCTGCCAGCCGCCGCCCACCTTGTAGCGGGTGGTGACCTTGCCGTTGCCGTAGCCCAGGTACAGCCACAGCGTGCCGTAGCTGTCACGGGCGAGCAGGTCGTCGGCGGTGCCGCCGCCCAGCTGGCCCGCGGACAGGACCTTGTTGTAGATGCTCCAGCCGCTGCCGATGGAGACCGGGTCGCCGCCGTACGCCATGTACGACAGGCGGCCCGCGGTGACGTCCCAGATGCCGTCGGCGCTGCCGTCGTGGTCCTGGTCGACCTGGGTGATGAACTTGGCGTTGCCCCAGCCGTAGCCGGTGTAGACGCGGGCGTCGAGGCCGCCCTGACCGTTCGGCGGGTAGCCGTACATGTCGCCGCGGGAGTCGACGCCGTAGAGGGCGTTCACCTGGGCGTCGGAGGTGCTCTCGGCGGCGAAGGCGCTCGCGTTGCCCGAGGGCTTCTGGACGGCGGCGGACGCCGTCCGCTCCTGCGGCGCGTCCGCCGCGACGGCGGCCGTCGTGGTACCGACCAGGGCGGCCGTTATCGCCGCGACCGTGACACGGGACAGGACGCCCGTGCGGTTCAGGCCAGAAGAGTTGGCCACGTAATACTCCAGATCCGTATGGAATGAGGCAGTCCCGCCGCGCGCTCGTGCCGGAGGGCAGGGCTGGGCGGGACCTCTATGATCCAGGATCCTTCTCACGAGATCTTCACCGGGCAACTGGTTTGTGACACAACTGTTTCGATGGCGGTCGTATGCACCATTTGCGCGTTTCCTTCCGCGCGTCTCCGGTCGCCTGACGCCCCGGCCCGGCCCATGGGGCGACCCTGATGCCATGTCAAGGGTGTTGCGCGGCGAATGCTTGGACGAAACGCCGCAGATCCAGCGTGCTTATCCCGGAGGTCTCAACTCGGGAAAGATGGTCGTGCAAACCTGGTTTCGATCTTGCTCCCGTGAAGGGAAGTGGACTATACCTGTCGGCGTCCAGCCAGTCGGAGCAATCCGGCGACGGCCCGACGCGTGCACGACCCGGCTGCAAATGACCGCGGTGGCGGGGCCCTTCGCCTGTGGCGAGTGAGTACGGGCGACCGGCACACCGCCTGAGTCCTGAATGAAGGCGAGGACTTGAGCATGGGATCCACCTCCGCACACCACAGTGAGGGCCTCGGCCGTCGCGATCTGATCAAGCGTTCCGCCGCCATCGGTCTGATCTCCGTGCCGACCATGGGTTTCCTGTCCGCCTGCGCGAGCGGTGGCGACAGTGGTAACGAGAAGGTCGAAAAGGGCACGAAGTCCGACAAGAATCCGCTCGGGGTGAACGAGGCGGCACCGCTCGATTTCGTCCTCTTCGACGGCGGATTCGGACAGCAGTACGCCAAGGACGCGATCAAGGTCTACGAGACCAATTACCCCAAGGCGAGCGTCAAGTTCACGCCGACCCAGAAGATCACCACCACGCTGCAGCCGCGCTTCAACGGCGGCACCCCGCCGGACCTCATCGACAACTCCGGCGCCGAGCAGATGGACATGGGCGTCCTCGTCGGCCAGAAGCAGCTGGCGGACCTCACCCCGCTCCTGGACGCGCCGTCCATCGACGACCCGAGCAAGAAGGTCCGCGACACCCTGCGGCCCGGCATCGTCGAGATGGGCCAGTTCGACGGCGACCCGGTGTGGATCCTGTACTACGCCTACACGGTCTACGGCGTCTGGTACTCGCAGAAGCTGCTCGACTCCCTCGACGCGAAGTACCCCGAGACCTGGGACGAGATGCTGGCCGTCTGCGAGAAGGCCAAGAAGAAGGGCATCGCGGGCTGGACGTACGCCGGCAAGTACCCGTACTACGTCCCCTTCTCGCTCTACCCGATGATCGGCAAGGTCGGCGGCCGCGAGGTCCTCGACGCCATCGACAACCTGGAGCCGAAGGCCTGGGAGCACCCCGCGGTCAAGACCTGTTTCGAGGCGTACTACGAGCTCGTCAGGAAGGGCTACATCCTCAAGGGCACCCCCGGCCTCGACCACATCCAGTCGCAGACCGCCTGGACCGAGGGCAAGGCGCTGTTCATCCCGAACGGCTCCTGGGTCGAGAACGAGGCCGCGAAGACCATGCCGGCCGACTTCGACCTGGCGGTCTCGGCACCGACCGGCATCGACTCGTCCGACAAGATGCCCTTCGGCACCATCTGGGCGTCCGGCGGCGAGCCCTTCATCGTCCCGGCGAAGGCGAAGAACCTGGAGGGCGGCCTGGAGCAGCTGCGCATCATGCTCAGCGAGGCCTCCTCGAAGAACTTCACCCAGTCCGTGAAGTCCCTGACCGCCTTCAACGGCGGCACCGACGGCATCGAGCTGACCCCGGGCCTCAAGTCCGGCGTCGCCGCCCTGGAGAAGGCCGGCCAGAACGTCGTCAACCCGCGCCTCCAGGACTGGTACGTCGCCCTCCAGAAGGAGAAGATCGGTGTCGCCGGCCTCGGCGAGATGATGGCCGGCCGCGCGACCCCGGCCGAGACGATCAAGAAGATCCAGAAGTACGCCGACGAGGCGGCCAAGGACTCCTCGATCAAGCACTACAAGCACCAGTGAGCAGTGCCGGGGCCCCTTCCCGCCGACCGGGAGCGGGCCCCGGCCCTCGGCGCGTGGCACCAGCGGCGCGTCTGTCGCGGGAAAGATCGGGGTCGGTAGGAATGCAACACGGAAAGTACCGTTTCATCGTGGGGTTCCTGGCGGCCCCCCTCGCGCTCTACGTGCTGTTCGTCATCTGGCCGTTCATCCAGTCCATCTACTACTCGTTCACGGACTGGACCGGACTGAGTCCCGAATTCGGGATGGTCGGATTCGACAACTACAGCAGGATGCTGGACGACGAGGTCTTCTGGAAATCGCTCCAGCACAGTCTGACCTTCGCGGTGGTGCTGCCCCTGGTGACCGTGGGGCTCGCGCTCTTCTTCGCCTTCATGCTCAATGTCGGCGGTCGGCGCCGCAGGGGCGCGGCGATCGCGGGTGTGCGCGGATCCTCTTTCTACAAGATCGTCTATTTCTTCCCGCAGGTGCTGTCGATCGCGATCGTCGCGCTGCTCTTCCAGTTCGCGTACAACCCGAACAGCGGAGCCATCAATTCCGTACTGAAGGGCGTCGGTCTCGACAGCATCCAGCCGGACTGGCTCGGAGATCCCGACCTCGCCCTCATCTGCGTGATGGTCGTCCTCGTCTGGTCCACGGTCGGATTCTTCGTCGTCCTCTTCTCGGCCGGCATGGCCTCCATTCCGAGGGACTTCTACGAGGCGGCCCTGCTCGACGGCGCGAACCGCTTCACCACGTTCTTCAGGATCACCATGCCGCTGCTCTGGGACACCGTGCAGTCCGGCTGGATCTACATGGGCATCCTCGCGCTCGGCGCGGAATCCTTCGCCGTCGTCCAGATCATGACCGTCGGCCCCAACGGCGGCGGACCCGACTTCTCCACCATCGTCCTTCCGCTGTACGTGTACCAGAAGGCGTTCCGGGACGGTCAGGCCGCCTACGCAACGACCATCGGTGTCGCGCTCCTCGTCGTCACGCTGGCCTTCGCGGCCGTCGTGATGAAGGTGGGCCGGCGCGAGCGGCTGGAGTTCTGATGAAGACGACCGACACTGCCACCACCGGCGTCGAGACCCCCGGCTCCCCGGCCGGCCCCGGCCCCGCGGTCGCCAAGACGGCGGCGCCCGCCCCCCGCAGGACCGCCAAGGCCGAGGGCGCGACCCTCAACGTCTTCTCGCACGGCGTCCTGATCATCTGGGCGATCATGGTCGTCATGCCGCTGCTCTGGGCGGTCATGACCTCCTTCAAGACCGACAAGGCGATCTTCACCTCCCCCTGGTCGCTGCCCGACGGTCTGCACTTCGAGAACTGGTCGCGCGCCTGGACCGAGGCGCACATGAGCGACTACTTCCTGAACACCCTCCTGGTGGTCGGCGGCTCGCTCTTCGGCACGCTCCTCCTCGGCTCCATGGCGGCCTACGTCCTGGCCCGCTTCGACTTCCCGGGCAACCGCTTCATCTACTTCCTCTTCATCGGAGGGATGAGCTTCCCGGTCATCCTGGCGCTCGTGCCGCTCTTCTACGTGCTCCAGAACATGGCCCTGCTCAACACGCTGCACGGCCTGATCCTGGTCTACATCGCGTACTCGCTGCCGTTCACCGTCTTCTTCCTCACGGCCTTCTTCCGCACCCTGCCGACCTCGGTGGCGGAGGCGGCCTTCGTGGACGGCGCCTCGCACACCCGGACCTTCTTCCAGGTGATGCTGCCGATGGCCAGGCCCGGCCTCATCAGCGTCGGCATCTTCAACTTCCTCGGCCAGTGGAACCAGTACCTGCTGCCGACGGTGCTCAACACCGAGCCGGAGAAGAAGGTGCTCTCGCAGGGCCTCGTCCAGCTGGCCGTCAGCCAGGGCTACAAGGGCGACTGGTCCGGCCTCTTCGCCGGCCTGGTGATGGCGATGCTCCCGGTCCTCGCGGCGTACATCGTCTTCCAGCGGCAGGTGGTGGCCGGCCTCACGGCCGGCGCCGTGAAGTAACCCCGCCACCGCACTTCCCGGGGCCCCCGGCGCGTCCGCGCCGGGGGCCCCGCGCGTCGTGTGACGCTCGCCGTCCGACACTCAAGGTCTTGACGGGGACCAAGCCGAAAGCGTCCCCTTAGAGTTCACATGTTGGAGAAAACGGTGGGAGTGAGAGAGTCGATGGAGACTCCGGGATCGCAGACGTCTCTGCACAGGGCCAATCTCGAACGGGTCGTCCGGGCGGTGCGCATGGCCGGCTCGCTCACCCAGGCGGAGATCGCCCGGACGACGGGCCTCTCCGCCGCGACGGTCTCCAACATCGTGCGGGAGCTGAAGGACGGCGGCACCGTCGAGGTCACGCCGACCTCCGCCGGGGGCCGCCGGGCCCGCAGCGTCTCGCTCTCCGGCGACGCAGGCATCGTGATCGGAGTGGACTTCGGCCACACCCACCTGCGGGTCGCCGTCGGCAACCTCGCCCACCAGGTGCTCGCCGAGGAGGCCGAGCCGCTCGACGTGGACGGTTCCGCCGCCGAGGGCTTCGACCGGGCCGAGCAGCTGGTCAAACGGCTGATCCGGGCCACCGGCATCGGCCCCGACAAGGTCATCGGCGTCGGCCTCGGCGTGCCCGGTCCGATCGACGTCTCCTCCGGAACCCTCGGCTCGACCTCGATCCTGCCGGGCTGGAGCGGCATCAACCCCGCCGACGAGCTCTCCGGCCGGCTCGGCGTCCCCGTGCACGTCGACAACGACGCCAACCTCGGCGCGCTCGGCGAGCTCGTCTGGGGCAGCGGCCGGGGCGTCAAGGACCTGGCCTACATCAAGGTGGCCAGCGGCGTCGGCGCCGGCCTCGTCATCGACGGCCGGGTCTACCGGGGCCCCGGCGGCACCGCCGGGGAGATCGGGCACATCACCCTGGACGAGTCGGGACCGGTCTGCCGCTGCGGCAACCGCGGCTGCCTGGAGACCTTCACCGCCGCGCGGTACGTCCTGCCGCTGCTCCAGCCGAGCCACGGCCCCGACCTGACCATGGAGCGGGTCGTCCAGCTGGCCCGGGAGGGCGACCCCGGCTGCCGCCGGGTGATCGCCGACGTCGGCCGGCACATCGGCAGCGGCATCGCCAACCTCTGCAACCTCCTCAACCCCAGCCGGGTGGTGCTCGGCGGCGACCTCGCGGAGGCCGGTGAGCTGGTCCTCGCGCCCATCAGGGACTCCGTCGCGCGGTACGCGATCCCCAGTGCCGCCCGGCAGCTCTCGCTGGCCCAGGGGGCCCTCGGCGGCCGCGCCGAGGTGCTCGGCGCCCTCGCCCTCGTACTGAGCGAAATGGGCGATTCGACCCTGTTGGGGAGCGCGCTGCCCGCCGCTGCTCCGACGTCCCGCCTTGCCTTCACTTAGATAACGAACACCGTCGTTGTCATCTCGTTAAGGATTTACTTCTTGACGGCGACGTTGCGGCCGAGTTGACTTCGGGACACCTCGGCCGCACCGTCGCGGCCTCGTCAGGGAGGCAACCCCACATGAACGCAGTGACGCGTCGTGCCGTCATAGCCACGGCCGCGGTCTCGATGGCCCTCTCGCTCGCCGCCTGCGGCAAGGCCGGTGGCGACGACAGCGGTGACAAGGGCAGCTCGACCAAGATCGGTCTGCTCCTGCCGGAGAACAAGACCTCGCGTTACGAGGCCCTGGACAAGCCCCAGTTCGAGAAGGCCGTCAAGGCCGCCTGCTCCGACTGCGAGATCGTCTACAACAACGCGGTCTCCGACGTGGTGAAGCAGAAGCAGCAGTTCGACCAGCTGATCGCCGACGGCGTGAAGGTCATCGCCCTCGACCCGGTCGACGCCGCCAAGGCCGAGGGCTGGGTCAAGGACGCGAAGGCCAAGGGCGTCAAGGTCGTCGCGTACGACCGTGCCGTCCCGGGCGCCGACGCCTACGTCAGCCACGACAACAACAAGGTCGGCGAGCTCCAGGGCCAGGCCCTGCTGACCGCGCTCGGCGCGAAGGCCGCCACCGCCAACGTTGTCATGATCAACGGCGACGAGAAGGACCCGAACGCCGCCCTGTTCAAGAAGGGCGCCCACACCGCCCTCGACGGCAAGGTCGGCAAGATCGCCTACGAGGCCTCCGGCGAGTGGGACCCGAAGGTCGCGGGCGAGAAGATGTCCGCCGCGATCTCCTCGGTCGGCAAGGACAAGATCGGCGCCGTCTACTCCGCGAACGACGGCATGGCCGGCGGCATCGTCACCTCCCTCGAGAACGCCGGCGTCAAGGGCATCCCGGTGGGCGGCCAGGACGCCGAGGTCGCGGGCGTCCAGCGCATCATCGCCGGCACCCAGACCTTCACCATCTACAAGTCGCCGCTCCAGCTGGCCCCCGAGGCCGCCAAGTTCGCGGTGAACCTGCTCAAGGGCAAGGACATCGGCGCCCAGGGCCAGACCGACGGCGTGCCCTCCACGCTCTTCGCCCCGGTCGTGGTCGACAAGACCAACATCCAGTCCACGGTCGTCAAGGACGGCATCTACAAGGCCGCCGACCTCTGCACGGCGGACCTCGCCGCCAAGTGCACCGAGCTGGGCATCAAGTAACCCCGCCCGAACCGGCCGGGCCCCACGAGGGCCCGCCGGCGCGGATCCCGGCGTGAGCCGCCCCCGAAGCGGGCGCCGCGCGGCCCCGAGTACAGAGGGTGAAGACCCCCGGTAACAAGGCCGGCGCACCGCGCCCGGATCCGCCCCCTCCAGCCCGTCCGGCCCCCGACCGACCCAGACCCCGCTGTCGGTCCGGGGGCCGGACGAGCCCAGCCCCCCCTCGAAACTTCGGCGCTGCACCGGCGGCGCGACATGCCGCCGCCCCCCCGGGCGGCGAAGGAGTTGGTTCACGTGTCCCAGACGCCCGTGCTGGCGTTGCGCGGGATCTTCAAGCGGTTCGGAGCGGTCCAGGTCCTCTCCGGTGTCGATCTCGAAGTCCACGCAGGAGAGGTCGTCGCGCTCGTCGGCGACAACGGAGCGGGAAAGTCCACGCTGGTCAAGACGATCGCCGGCGTGCACCCCATCGACGAGGGCGTCATCGAGTGGGAGGGCGAGCGCGTCGAGATCCAGCGCCCGCACGACTCCCAGAACCTCGGTGTCGCGACCGTCTACCAGGACCTCGCGCTCTGCGACAACCTCGACGTCGTCGCCAACCTGTTCCTCGGCCGCGAGATCAAGAAGGGCGGCGTCCTCGACGAGGTCGCCATGGAGAAGCGGGCCAAGGACCTGCTCTCCACGCTCTCCATCCGCATCCCCAGCGTCCGCATCCCCGTCGCCGCCCTCTCCGGCGGCCAGCGACAGGTCGTGGCCATCGCCCGCGCCCTGGTCGGCGACCCGAAGATCGTGATCCTGGACGAGCCCACCGCCGCGCTCGGCGTCGAGCAGACCGCGCAGGTCCTCGACCTGGTCGAGCGGCTGCGCGAGCAGGGCCTCGGCGTCATCCTCATCAGCCACAACATGGCCGACGTCAAGGCCGTCGCCGACACCGTGGCCGTGCTGCGCCTCGGCCGCAACAACGGCACCTTCCCGGTGGCCACCACCACGCACGAAGAGATCATCGCCGCGATCACCGGAGCCACGGACAACGCCGTGACCCGCCGTCAGGCCCGCAACGCGGAGGTAGCGAAGTGAGCACCACCCCCAGCACCTCCGAGGACACCGTGCCCGAGCCGCGCGCGGGCGAGGAGGCGGCCCCGGCCGCCGCCGCGGTCCCCGCCGTCGACCCCCGCCTCCTCGTCCGCGAGCAGGGCTTCAAGGGCTACGTCGAGGAGTTCAAGCGCAAGATCCGCTCGGGCGAGATCGGCTCGCTGCCCGTCGTCGTCGGCCTGATCGTCATCGGCGTCGTCTTCCAGGCCCTCACCGGCAACTTCATCACCTCGTACAACCTCGACCAGATCACCCTGTACGCGGTGGGCCCCGGCATCATGGCCGTCGGCATCGTCTTCGTCCTGCTGCTCGGCGAGATCGACCTCGCCGTCGGCTCCGTGGCGGGTCTGGCCGGCTCGGTCTGGGGCGTCCTCGGCACCGACATGCCCGACGGCCTCGCCATCCTCCTCGGCATCCTGTCCGGCACCCTGATCGGCGCCTTCCACGGCATCGTCTTCGCCAAGATCGGCGTGCCCGCCTTCGTCGTCACCCTCGCCGGCTTCCTCGGCTGGGCCGGCCTGCAGACCTGGGTGATGGGCGACCGGTCGACCATCTCCACCCCGATCGGCAGCTTCGTCAACGACCTCACGAAGTACTACTTCTCCGACGTCGCCGCCGCCTACGGCCTCGCCGTGGTCGTCGTCGCCGCCTTCTACCTGGCCCAGCTGCGCGACTCCCGCCGCCGCAAGGCCGCCGAGCTGCCGCACCGCCCGCAGAGCGAGATCATCCTGCGCACCGCCGTCCTCGCGGTCCTCGTCCTCGTCGCCGCGTACGGCTTCAACCAGGAGCAGGGCCTGCCGCTCTCCCTGGTGATCTTCCTGGTGATCCTGCTCGTCACCGACTTCGTCCTGCGCCGCACCACCTACGGCCGCCAGGTCTTCGCGGTCGGCGGCGGCATCGAGGCCGCCCGCCGCGCCGGCATCAACGTGTCGTGGATCCGGATCTCGGTCTTCATGGTCTCCGGCACGCTGGGCGCCGTCGGCGGTCTCTTCCTCGCCTCCGCGACGGGCGGCGCCGACCGCTCCCTCGGCGGCGGCAACCAGCTGATGATGTGCATCGCGGCCGCGGTCATCGGCGGCACGTCCCTGTTCGGCGGACGCGGCAAGGTCTGGTCGGCGCTCCTGGGCATCCTGGTCATCCAGTCGATCGTCCAGGGCCTCAACCAGATGAACCTGTCCTCGAACGCGATCCAGTACATGATCACCGGAGCGGTCCTGCTCATCGCCGTGATCATCGACTCGGTCTCCCGCCGCACGCAGAAGACGGCGGGCCGCGCGTAACCCCCGTCACAGCAGCCCGGCACCGGAAACCGGTGCCGGGCTGTGGTGCGTCCGAGCCGGTATACGCGCGCGTACGGAAGCAGGTGCGCGCGCGTACGGACAAAGGCGCACGCGCGCGTACGGAACCGGTGCACGCGCGCGTACCGGAGCCGTACAGGTCAGCGGCTTGTCGGCCGTACGGGTGACGCCTCACCCCCCGGCCCGATGCCCACGATCCAAGACGGAACATTAGACTCGACAAATCGGCAAGCTCGACCAGCTCAAAGCAAGGAGGAACGGGTGGCTCTGCTGACCCGTATCAGGGGACCGCGAGATCTGGACCGGCTCTCCCCGGAACAGCTGGACCAGCTGGCCGACGAGATCAGGACGTTCCTCGTGGACGCCGTCTCCAAGACCGGCGGGCACCTCGGCCCCAACCTCGGCGTGGTCGAGCTGACCATCGCCCTGCACCGGGTGTTCGACTCCCCGAAGGACAAGGTCCTCTGGGACACCGGCCACCAGAGCTACGTCCACAAGCTCCTCACCGGACGCCAGGACTTCTCGAAGCTCAAGATGAAGGGCGGCCTCTCCGGCTACCCCTCGCAGGCCGAGTCCGAGCACGACGTCATCGAGAACTCGCACGCCTCCACCGTCCTCGGCTGGGCCGACGGCCTGGCCAAGGCGAACGAGGTCCTGAAGAAGGACGACCACGTCGTCGCGGTCATCGGCGACGGCGCCCTCACCGGCGGCATGGCCTGGGAGGCGCTGAACAACATCGCCGCTGCCAAGGACCGCCCGCTCGTCATCGTCGTCAACGACAACGAGCGCTCCTACGCGCCCACCATCGGCGGCCTCGCCAACCACCTGGCCACCCTGCGCACGACCGACGGCTACGAGCGCTTCCTCGCCCGCGGCAAGGACATCCTGGAGCGCACCCCGGTCGTCGGGAAGCCGCTCTACGAGACCCTGCACGGCGCCAAGAAGGGCCTCAAGGACTTCATCGCCCCGCAGGGCATGTTCGAGGACCTCGGCCTCAAGTACGTCGGCCCCATCGACGGCCACGACATCGAGGCCCTGGAGTCCGCCCTCACGCGCGCCAAGCGCTTCGGCGGCCCCGTGATCGTCCACTGCCTCACCGAGAAGGGCCGCGGCTACCAGCCCGCCCTCCAGGACGAGGCCGACCGCTTCCACGCCGTCGGCAAGATCCACCCCGACACCGGTCTGCCCATCGCCTCCTCCGGCGCCGACTGGACCTCGGTCTTCGGCGAGGAGATGGTGGCGCTCGGCAAGGAGCGCGAGGACATCGTCGCCATCACGGCGGCCATGCTCCAGCCCGTCGGCCTCGACAAGTTCGCCAAGGCCTTCCCCGAGCGGGTCTTCGACGTCGGCATCGCCGAGCAGCACGGCGCGGTCTCCGCGGCCGGCCTCGCCACCGGCGGCCTCCACCCGGTCTTCGCGGTCTACGCGACCTTCCTCAACCGCGCCTTCGACCAGGTCCTGATGGACGTGGCCCTGCACAAGTGCGGCGTCACCTTCGTCCTGGACCGGGCCGGCATCACCGGCACCGACGGCGCCTCGCACAACGGCATGTGGGACATGTCGATCCTCCAGGTCGTGCCCGGCCTGCGGCTCGCCGCCCCGCGCGACGCCGACCAGGTCCGCGCCCAGCTGCGCGAGGCCGTCGAGGTCACCGACGCCCCGACCGTGGTCCGCTTCTCCAAGGGCGCGGTCGGCCCGGCCGTCCCCGCCGTGCGCCGCGTCGGCGGCATGGACGTGCTCCGCGAGGCCGGCACCGACAAGCCCGACGTCCTCCTGGTCTCCGTGGGCGCCCTCGCGCCGATGTGCCTGGAGATCGCCGACCTCCTGGACCGCCAGGGCATCTCCACCACCGTCGTCGACCCCCGCTGGGTCAAGCCGGTCGACGAGGCCCTCGCCCCGCTGGCCGAGCGCCACCGGGTCGTCGTCACCGTCGAGGACAACAGCCGCGTCGGCGGTGTCGGCTCCGCCGTCGCCCAGGCGCTGCGCGACGCCGGGGTGGACGTACCGCTGCGTGACTTCGGCATCCCGCCGCGCTTCCTCGACCACGCCTCCCGCGGCGAGGTCCTGGCCGAGATCGGGCTGACCGCTCCGGACATCGCGCGCCAGGTCACCGGTCTGGTCTCGCGGCTCGACGGACGGTTCGAGAGCAGCGCGAAGGCCGTGGAGCCCGCCCGCGACTGACGGGGGGCGACCTCACCCGGCGTCACCTTTGGGCCGGTCGGCTCACTCTTCGGAGTGCCGACCGGCCCTTTCGCGTGCATTCTGGCCACAGGACGGGCAGCCCCATGGCAGGGAGGTGGACGTGAGTACGGACCAGCAGCCACGCGCCAACACCGGAATGTTCCGGACCAAGACGGTCGAGCAGTCGATCCGCGACACCGAGGAGCCGGAGCACGCGCTCCGGAAGTCCCTGTCCGCCTGGGACCTGACGGTGTTCGGCGTCGGCGTCATCATCGGCACCGGCATCTTCGTCCTCACCGGCAAGGTCGCCAAGGAGAACGCCGGACCGGCGACCGCCCTCGCCTTCGTCGCCGCCGGCATCGTCTGCGCCCTCGCCGCCCTGTGCTACGCCGAGTTCGCCTCGACGGTGCCGGTGGCGGGATCGGCGTACACCTTCGCGTACGCCTCGATCGGCGAGCTGCCCGCCTGGATCATCGGCTGGGACCTGGTCCTGGAGTTCGCCCTCGGCACGGCGGTGGTCGCCGTCGGCTGGTCCGGGTACGTCAGATCCCTGATGGACAACATCGGCTGGCACCTGCCGGCCGCGCTCGAAGGCCCGGACGTCACGGGCGGCACCTTCGACATCCTGGCGTTCCTGCTCGTCCTCGTGCTGACCGTCGTCCTCGTCCTGGGCATGAAGCTCTCCGCCCGGATCACCGCGGTCGTCGTCGCGATCAAGGTGACCGTGGTGATGATCGTGATCATCGCCGGCCTGTTCTTCATCGTCGGCGACAACTACAAGCCCTTCATCCCGCCGGCCGTCTCCCCGCCCGGCGGCACCTCCGGCTGGAACTCGCCGATGGTCCAGCTGATCTTCGGCTACGAGCCGACCAACTTCGGCGTCATGGGCATCTTCACCGCCGCCTCCGTCGTCTTCTTCGCCTTCATCGGCTTCGACGTGGTGGCCACCGCCGCGGAGGAGACCAAGCTGCCGCAGCGGGACATGCCCCGGGGCATCCTCGGCTCGCTCTTCATCTGCACCGTGCTGTACGTGGCGGTCGCCCTCGTCGTCACCGGCATGGAGAAGTACACCAGGCTGTCCACCAGCGCCCCGCTCGCCGACGCCTTCAAGGCGGCGGGACACCCCTGGTACGCGGGCGTGATCAGCTTCGGCGCCGCCGTCGGCCTCACCACGGTCTGTCTGATCCTGCTGCTCGGCCAGACCCGCGTCTTCTTCGCGATGAGCCGCGACGGCCTGCTGCCGCGCTTCTTCTCCGTCACGCACCCCCGGTTCAGGACCCCGTACCGGCCGACCATCCTGCTCGGCGTGATCATCGCCGTCGTCGCCGGCTTCACCAGCATCAACGAGCTCGCGACCCTGGTGAACATCGGCACCCTCTTCGCCTTCGTCATGGTCGCCATCGGCGTCATCATCCTCCGCCGCACCCGCCCCGACCTGCCGCGCGCCTTCCGCACCCCCTGGGTGCCCGTGCTGCCGATCCTCTCCGTCGCCGCCTCGGTCTGGCTGATGCTCAACCTGCCGGGCGAGACCTGGTTCCGGTTCGCCGTCTGGATGGTGATCGGCTTCTTCGTGTACTTCCTGTACGGGCGCGGTCACAGCCGGCTCGGCCGGGAGGGCCAGGACGCCCGGTACTGAGCGGGCCAGGGCCGCGGGGTCCCCGGGCGCGGCGGAGAGCGTCCGGGAGGGCGGATACAGTCGGTTCGTAGCCGAACTCCTCCCGACGACCGGAGTGCTGGACCCCCTCATGGCGAATCGATCCCAGGCCCCCACCGACCGTTCCCACGGCCCCGCCGCCCCCGTGCTCCAGGGCGGCTGGCTGACCAGAGGGGAGGAGGGCCGCTTCAGCGCCTATCTGCCCCGGGACGGCGAGGTGGTGCGCTGGACCGAGGAGCCCGGCGGCGGCTGGAGCGGCCCCGTCTCCCTCGGCGGCGACGGCCTGACCCCCTTCCTCGCCGTCGGCCAGGGCGCCGACCGGTACGTCCACCTCGTCGGCCTGCGGCCCACGGGCGGGGACGAGGGCCACGTCGAGCTGGTGCACGCCGTCCAGTTCCAGACGGGCCGCCCCGCGGCCGCCTGGCGGCCCCTGGGGCACTCGAACGGCAAGGGCCCCTGGACCGGCAACCCCGCCGTCGCCGTGGACGCCCAGGGCCGCGTCTACGCCTTCGTACGGAACGGCGGCGGCGGCCTCAGCGTCCGCGCCCAGAAGGACGCGGGCGGCTGGCACCCCTGGTGGGACCTGAAGGGCTCCAGGACCGACCCCTCGCCGGTCGCCCTCACCAACGGCTCCGGCCTCGTCGAGCTGTACAGCTCGCACGCCACGGGCCTCGTCCGCTACGTACAGCGCGAAGCCGGGGCGAAGCCGCTCCGCGAGGAGATCCTGCCGGCCTCGGTGACCATGGGCACCCTCGCGGCCGTCACCGGCCCCTCCGGGCACGCGACGCTCTTCTACCTCGACCAGGAGGGCCGGGTCATGGCCTGGTCCCCGGAGCGCTCCCTGCAGCCGACGCCGCTGGGCAAGGCCGTCGGCACCGGCCGGCTGTCCGCCGCCCGCTGTCGCATCGACGGCTTCGACTGCACGGTCCTCGCCCAGCAGTCCGAGGGCGGCAGGCTCGCCCTCGCCGCCTACCCCAGCGAGCAGGAGGCGGAGGGCCTGGACTGGTCGGAGACCGGGGAGCGGCACGGGCACCTGGACGCCGTCCTCACCCGGGGCCTCGACGGCGGTCTGGTCGCGATGACCGTCGCCGACGGGGGCACGCCGGTCACCACCCGTCAGAAGGTGGGCGCCGAGGGGCTGCTGCTCGAAGGCTGGCGCTCCATAGGCTGAGCCCGCCCGCGACACGGGAACGGCCCCGGCACCTGTGCGAGGTGCCGGGGCCGTCGTCTTGACGCGTCCGGGTGTTACGCCGGGACGCTCGCCACGCCCCGCGCCAGGAAACGCTTGCCGTTGACGCGCTCGGAGACGCCCTCACGGTCCAGGTACGGCGTGATGCCGCCCAGGTGGAAGGGCCAGCCCGCGCCGGTGATCAGGCAGAGGTCGATGTCCTGCGCCTCGGCGACGACACCCTCCTCCAGCATGAGGCCGATCTCCTGGGCCACCGCGTCGAGGACGCGGTCGCGGACCTGCTCCTCCGTCAGGACGACGTCGCCCTGCTTCAGGAGCGCGGCGACCTCGGGGTCGAGCTCCGGCTTGAAGCCGTTCTCCGGCTTGTAGACGTAGAAGCCGCGCTTGCCGGCCTCGACGACGGCCTTCAGGTTGGGGGAGACCTTGAAGCGCTCCGGGAAGGCGCGGTTCAGGGTCTCGGAGACGTGCAGGCCGATGGCCGGGCCGACGAGCTCCAGGAGGACCAGCGGGGACATCGGCAGGCCGAGCGGCTCGACCGCCTTCTCCGCCGTCTCGACGGGGGTGCCCTCGTCGATGACGTTCTGGATCTCGCCCATGAAGCGGGTCAGGATGCGGTTCACGACGAACGCCGGGGCGTCCTTGGTGAGGACCGCGGTCTTCTTCAGCTTCTTGGCGACGCCGAAGGCGGTGGCCAGGGAGGCGTCGTCGGTCTGCTCGCCCTTGACGATCTCCAGGAGCGGGAGGACCGCGACCGGGTTGAAGAAGTGGAAGCCGACCACGCGCTCCGGGTGCCGGAGCTTGGACGCCATCTCGGAGACCGACAGCGAGGAGGTGTTGGTGGCGAGGATCGCGTGCGCCGGGGCGACGGCCTCGACCTCCGCGAACACCTTCTGCTTGACGGACATCTCCTCGAACACGGCCTCGATGACGAAGTCCGCGTCCGCGAAGCCCTCGGCCTTGTCCAGGACGCCGGAGACCAGGCCCTTGAGGCGGTTGGCCTTGTCCTGGTTGATGCGGCCCTTGCCGAGCAGCTTGTCGATCTCGGCGTGGACGTAGCCCACACCCTTGTCGACGCGCTCCTGGTCGATGTCGGTCAGGACGACCGGCACCTCCAGGCGGCGCAGGAAGAGCAGCGCGAGCTGGGAGGCCATCAGACCGGCGCCGACGACGCCGACCTTGGTGACCGGGCGGGCCAGGGACTTGTCCGGGGCACCGGCCGGGCGCTTGCCGCGCTTCTGCACCAGGTTGAAGGCGTAGATGCCGGAGCGCAGCTCGCCGCCCATGATCAGGTCCGCGAGGGCCTGGTCCTCGGCGTCGAAGCCCTTCTGCAGGTCGCCGTCCTTGGCGGCCTCGATGATGTCGAGGGCGCGGTAGGCGGCCGGGGCGGCGCCGTGCACCTTGGAGTCGGCGATGGCGCGGCCCTTGGCGACGGCCTGGTCCCAGGCCTCGCCGCGGTCGACCTCGGGACGGTCCACGGTGACGTCGCCCTTGAGGACCGAGGCGGTCCAGAGCAGCGACTGCTCCAGGAAGTCGGCACCCTCGAAGATCGCGTCGGCGATGCCGAGCTCGAAGACCTGCTTGCCCTTGAGCTGGCGGTTCTGGTTGAGCGAGTTCTCGATGATGACCGAGACGGCCTTCTCGGCACCGATCAGGTTCGGCAGGATGGCGCAGCCGCCCCAGCCGGGCACCAGGCCGAGGAAGACCTCGGGCAGCGAGAAGGCCGGCAGGGCCTTCGAGACGGTGCGGTAGGTGCAGTGCAGACCGACCTCGACGCCGCCGCCCATGGCCGCGCCGTTGTAGTACGCGAAGGTCGGCACGGCCAGGCCGGACAGCCGCTTGAAGACGTCGTGGCCGCCCTTGCCGATGGCGAGCGCCTCGTCGTGCTTCTTGAGCAGCTCGACGCCCTTGAGGTCGGCGCCGACGGCGAAGATGAACGGCTTGCCGGTGATGCCGACGCCGACGATGTCACCGTTGGCGGCCTCGGCCTCGACCTGGTCGATCGCCGCGTTCAGGTTGGCGAGGGACTGCGGGCCGAAGGTGGTCGGCTTGGTGTGGTCGAAGCCGTTGTCCAGCGTGATCAGCGCGAACCTGCCCGCACCGGCGGGGAGTTCGAAGTGCCGTACGTGGGCCGAGGTCACGACCTCGTCCGGGAAGAGCTCGGCGGCGCCCTTCAGAAGCTCGGCGGTGGTGCTCACTTGCCCTCCCAGTGGGGGTTCTCCCAGATGACCGTCGCGCCCATGCCGAAGCCGACGCACATGGTGGTGAGGCCGTAACGGACCTGCGGCTGCTCCTCGAACTGGCGGGCCAGCTGCGTCATCAGGCGGACGCCGGAGGAGGCGAGCGGGTGGCCGTAGGCGATGGCGCCGCCGTACTGGTTGACGCGGGCGTCGTCGTCGGCGATGCCGTAGTGCTCCAGGAACGCGAGGACCTGGACCGCGAAGGCCTCGTTGATCTCGAAGAGGTCGATGTCCTCGATGGACAGACCGGCCTTGGCGAGGGCCTTCTCGGTCGCCGGGATCGGGCCGTAGCCCATGACCTCGGGCTCGACGCCGGCGAAGGCGTACGAGACGAGGCGCATCTTGACCGGGAGGTCGTTCTCGCGGGCGAAGTCCTCGGAGGCGATGATCGAGGCGGTGGCACCGTCGTTGAGGCCGGCCGCGTTGCCCGCGGTGACGTTGCCGTGGACGCGGAACGGCGTCTTCAGGTCGGCCAGCGACTCCAGGGTGGTGCCCGGACGCATCGGCTCGTCGGCGGTGACCAGGCCCCAGCCGGTCTCGCCGGTGGAGGCGTCGGTGCGGCGCACCGAGATCGGCACCAGGTCCTGCTGGATCTTGCCGTCGGCGTACGCCTTGGCGGCCTTCTCCTGCGAGCGCACGGCGTACTCGTCGGCGCGCTGCTTGGTGATGGTGGGGTAGCGGTCGTGCAGGTTCTCGGCGGTCATGCCCATGAAGAGGGCGGACTCGTCGACCAGCTTCTCGCTGACGAACCGCGGGTTCGGGTCGACGCCCTCGCCCATGGGGTGGCGGCCCATGTGCTCGACGCCACCGGCGATGACGGCGTCGTAGGCGCCGAAGGCGATCGAACCGGCGAGGCTCGTCACGGCCGTGAGGGCACCGGCGCACATGCGGTCGATGGAGTAGCCCGGCACCGACTGCGGCAGTCCGGCGAGGATGCCGGCCGTGCGGCCGAGGGTCAGGCCCTGGTCGCCGATCTGCGTGGTCGCGGCGATGGCGACCTCGTCGATCTTCGCGGGGTCGAGGCCCGGGTTGCGGCGCAGCAGCTCCCGGATGGCCTTCACGACGAGGTCGTCGGCGCGGGTCTCGTGGTAGATGCCCTTCGGGCCCGCCTTGCCGAACGGGGTGCGGACGCCGTCGACGAAGACGACGTCCCTGACGGTACGAGGCACGATGGCTCTCCTCCAGGGTGCGGGATGGCACTGCTGCTGCGGCCCACGTCTAAGCGTGCGCTTGCTTCCCCCATGCTACTTGCGGGTAACCAAGCTGCCCACCCCCTGGGGGCCAAGCGGCGAAGGTCACATCCCACACCACAGCACGCGCCCCCTCCGCGCGCCCCTCCGTTGGGAGGTTCCCGCAACCCGATGGGCCCAGACCGGCGGCCGTGCCGTGGCGCCCTCGACCCGCCCGGAAGACGCTGGCCGGACCGGGGCGCGCGACCCCGGGTCCCCTCACGGAACGGACTTCCATGGCGAAGGTCATCACCACCGATCACTGGGTCTGGCACACGTCCACCGTCCCCGCGAACAAGGGCGAGGAGGTCGAGCTCTTCGTACGAGAACGCAACGGCACGCCCCCGGGTCAGAAGCGCAAGCCGGTCCTCATGCTCCACGGCCGGAGCGTCCCGGTGCTCCCGGGCTTCGACCTCCGGTACAAGGACTACAGCTGGGCCGGGGCGCTGGCCCAGGCCGGCTACGACGTCTTCATGATGGACCTCCAGGGCTCCGGCCTCTCGGCGCGTCCCGAGATGGGCGACCCCCGCAACGTCAACCCCACCCAGCAGAACCTGCTGACGCCGCGGCCGCCGGGGTTCACACCGGGCCCGCCGAACTACCCGTACCAGCTGAACGACTCGTACAGCGACCGGGACGAGCTGAACACCGTCGTGAAGTTCGTCCTCGACCTGTGCCAGGCGGACAAGGTCGCCTTCGTCGGCTGGTCCGCCGCCGCGTTCTGGATGGGGCCGTACGCGGTCCAGAACCCCGGCAAGGTCGAGAGCCTGTTCCTGCTGGCGCCGATCTTCCCGGCCAAGGGCACCTCGGATCCGCCGGCCTCGCTGCCGGTGCCCGGCTTCCCGACCAACCTCAGCACGAAGGGCGGACTGTCCTCCCCGGGCGGCTGGGGCGGCGAACTGCACTGCGAGGGTCAGCGCGAGGACGGCATCGTCGACGTGGTCTGGGACGCGCTGCTGAAGAGCGACCCGGTCGGCAGCGTCTGGGGAGGCCTCGACGGGCTCAGCCGGTTCAGGAGCTTCGCCCGGTGGGGGTGGAACGAGACCACGGCGAAGCAGGGCGGGGTGCTCGGCGGAAGCGTGCCCGTACTGATCGTGTACGGGGAGCACGACAGGCAGGCGAACACGAAACCGCCCAACCCCAACCCGGAACTCAACTTCTCGGTCCCCGCGCTGTACGACTCCATCGCGGGCACCCACAAGCTGATGGTCAAGCTGGCCTGCGCGGGGCATTCCGTGCTGTGGGAGATCCAGCACGGGAACGTGCACGAGCTCTCGAAGCACTGGCTCAAGCAGCTCAAGGTCGACGGCAAGACGCAAGGCGTCTTCGACATGGACGTCGACGGCAACCTCAGCCCGGCCCCGTAGGGCCCGTCCCGGGACGCGGCGGGGCCCCCGGCGCCTCTCCGGGCGCCGGGGGCCCCGCCGTCCGGATCACGCGTTCGCTGCCAGCGCCTTCACGAGCAGCGGGGTCACCAGTTCGACCTGCCACGGGCGGGCGCCGTGGCCGGTCAGGGCCGCCGCCACCGTCTCCGGGGTGCCCGGGGACGGCGGCTCCCAGCAGACCCGGCGCACGGTGTCCGGGGTGATCAGGTTCTCCTGCGGGAGGTTCAGCTCCTCCGCGAGCGCCGAGACCGCCGTGCGCGCCGCCGCGAGGCGGGCGGCAGCGACCGGGTCCTTGTCCGCCCAGGCGCGCGGCGGGGGCGGGCCCGCGACCTGCTGGCCCGGCTGGGGCAGCTCGCTCTCCGGGAGGGCCCGGGCGCGGTCCACCGCGGCCTGCCACTGCTCCAGCTGGCGGCGGCCCATCCGGTTGCCGAAGCCGGGCAGCGCGGTGAGCGCGGCCACGTTCACCGGCACCGCGAGCGCCGCCTCCACGATCGCCGCGTCGCTCAGCACCTTGCCGGGGGAGACGTCGCGCCGCTGGGCGACCTTGTCACGGGCCGTCCACAGCTCCCGTACGACCGCCATCTGACGGCGGCGGCGCACCTTGTGCATGCCGGAGGTGCGGCGCCAGGGGTCCTTGCGCGGCGGGGCGGGCGGGGCCGAGGCGATCGCGTCGAACTCCTGGCGGGCCCACTCCAGCTTGCCCTGCCGGTCGAGCTCCTTCTCCAGCGCGTCGCGCAGGTCGACGAGGAGCTCGACGTCGAGCGCCGCGTACCGCAGCCACGGCTCGGGCAGCGGGCGGGTCGACCAGTCGACCGCGGAGTGGCCCTTCTCCAGGGCGTAGCCGAGGACGGACTCGACCATCGCGCCGAGGCCGACCCGCGGGAAGCCCGCGAGACGGCCGGCCAGCTCGGTGTCGAAGAGCGAGGTGGGGAGCATGCCTATGTCGCGCAGGCACGGGAGGTCCTGGGTCGCGGCGTGCAGGATCCACTCGGCCCCGGACAGCGCCTCGCCGAGCCCCGAGAGGTCGGGACAGCCGACGGGGTCGATGAGCGCGGTGCCCGCGCCCTCGCGGCGGAGCTGGACGAGATAGGCGCGCTGGCCGTAGCGGTAGCCGGAGGCGCGCTCGGCGTCCACGGCCACGGGACCGCTCCCGGCGGCGAACGCGGCGATCACCTCGGCGAGGGCGTCCTCGGTCTCGACGACGGGCGGAATCCCCTCGCGGGGCTCCAGCAACGGGATCGGAAGCCCATTCGCAGGGACATCGTCGTCCGGGGGGCCGCCCCCGGTGGTGCGCAGTGCTGTGTCTGCTGCGGTCTCTTGGGCGTCGGTCACGTGTCAAGGGTATCGGTGAACGGCAAGCGCCTGTCGACGGAACGTTCCGCCGACAGGCGCGCACCCGTGTCCGACGGCCGTCAGTGGATGATCCCCGTCCGCAGGGCCACCGCGACCATGCCGGCGCGGTCGCCGGTGCCCAGCTTGCGGGCGATGCGGGCGAGGTGGCTCTTGACGGTGAGGGCGGAGAGGCCCATGGAGACGCCGATCGCCTTGTTCGACTGGCCCTCCGCGACGAGCCGCAGCACCTCGACCTCACGGCCGGAGAGCTCGCGGTAGCCGCCCGGGTGGCTCGGGGCACCCGGGGGGCGGCGGTGGCCGAGGCGGGCCGCCGCGGCGCCGATGGGGGCGGCGCCGGGGCGGGTGGGGTGACCGATGTTGGTCCGGGTGCCGGTGACGACGTAGCCCTTCACGCCGCCCGCCAGGGCGTTGCGCACGGCGCCGATGTCGTCGGCGGCCGAGAGGGCGAGGCCGTTGGGCCAGCCCGCGGCGCGGGTCTCGGACAGCAGGGTCAGGCCGCTGCCGTCGGGCAGGTGGACGTCGGCAACGCAGATGTCGCGCGGGTTGCCGACGCGGGGACGGGCCTCCGCGATGGACGAAGCCTCGATCACGTCGCGTACTCCGAGGGCCCACAGGTGGCGGGTCACGGTGGAACGGACGCGCGGATCGGCCACGACGACCATGGCCGTCGGCTTGTTCGGGCGGTAGGCGACCAGGCTTGCGGGCTGCTCGAGGAGAACGGACACCAGGCCTCCTGGGGGGAAGGGTGCGGGACGGAGCCGGCTCGGGGAAGAAGCCGGGGGCGAACCCGTGCTGTGAAGGGGTCACTGACTCCTTCGGCAGCATGGCCGCCCGCCTTTAGGGAAAGATCACGATTTGGTGAGTAACAATTAGGGCAATTCGGACGCGTGATCGATCATCCTACGAGCGGCCCCCGCCCCGTCACCCCCACGGGGGAGGGCCGGGGTGCCCTCCCGGAAGGGCCCGCGGGCCGCGCAGGGACCCCTTCAGGCCCCCTGCGGCCCCCGGCGCTGGGGCAACGAGACGATCCCCGCGCCCGTCACCGTCCCCGCCCCCGGGTCCGCCGGCGCGGGCGGCAGACCCGCGATCTGGCAGAGCAGATCGCACCAGGCCGCCAGGTGCGCCCCGGTGTCCGGCACCCCGCCCAGGCCCTCGCGCGGGGTCCAGGACGCCCGGATCTCGATCTGGGTCGCCGGCCTGCGGTCCGCGAGCCCGCCGAAGTAGTGCGAACCCGCCATCGTCACGGTCCCGCTCGCCTCCCCGTACGCGAGCCCCCGCGCCTCCATCGCCCCGGTCAGCCAGGACCAGCACACCTCGGGCAGCAGCGGGTCCGCCGCCATCTCCGGCTCCAGCTCCGCCCGGATCAGGGTCACCAGGCGGAACGTGCCCTTCCAGGCCTCGTGGCCGTCCGGGTCGTGCAGCAGCACGAGCCGCCCGTCCGCCAGGTCCTCCTCGCCCTCCACGACGGCCGCCTCCACCGCGTACGCGTACGGGGCGAGCCGCTGCGGCGGCCTGGTCGGGTCGATCTCGATCTCCGACCGCAGCCTCGCCGACCGCAAGGCCTCCACCGCCCGCCGGAAGGCGGGCGGAACCGGGTTCGCCTCCGTACTGTCCGCCGTTACGTCCGTCCCTCGATCGCCGTCGGAATGATCGGAAAAATGTCCCTGAGCCGCAGCCATGCGGGGAAGAGTAGGCGGAACGGGGCCTCTGTGCAGGGAGGACACCCGGCCCGGACGAGCGGCTTCCCGCCACATGCGAAGATTTGGGCGTGAGTGCCATGGACAGCCCGCAGGGCCAGCAGACGAAGCAGCAGTCGCGGACGCACGACTCCGCGTTCCTCAGGGCGTGCCGGCGCGAGCCGGTGCCCCACACCCCCGTCTGGTTCATGCGACAGGCCGGGCGCTCCCTCCCCGAGTACCTGAAGGTCCGCGAGGGCATCCCCATGCTCGAGTCGTGCATGCGGCCCGAGCTGGTCACCGAGATCACGCTCCAGCCGGTGCGCCGCCACAAGGTCGACGCCGCCATCTACTTCAGCGACATCGTCGTCCCCCTCAAGGCCATCGGCCTCGACCTCGACATCAAGCCCGGCGTCGGACCGGTCGTCGCCGACCCGATCCGCACCCGCGCCGACCTGGCCCGGCTGCGCGACCTCACCCCCGAGGACGTCCACTACGTCACCGAGGCCATCGGCATGCTCACCGAGGAGCTGGGCGACACCCCGCTCATCGGCTTCGCCGGCGCGCCTTTCACCCTCGCGAGCTACCTCGTCGAGGGCGGCCCGTCGCGCAGCCACGAGCACACCAAGGCGCTCATGTACGGCGACCCGCAGCTCTGGGCCGACCTGCTCGACCGCCTCGCCGAGATCACCTCGACCTTCCTCAAGGTCCAGATCGAGGCCGGCGCCTCCGCCGTGCAGCTCTTCGACTCCTGGGTCGGCGCCCTCGCCCCGGCCGACTACCGCCGCTCGGTGATGCCGGCCTCCGCCAAGGTCTTCGACGCGGTCGCCTCCTACGGCGTCCCGCGCATCCACTTCGGCGTCGGCACGGGCGAGCTCCTCGGCCTGATGGGCGAGGCCGGCGCGGACGTCGTCGGCGTCGACTGGCGCGTCCCGCTCGACGAGGCCGCCCGCCGCGTCGGCCCCGGCAAGGCCCTCCAGGGCAACCTGGACCCGGCCGTGCTCTTCGCCTCGCGCGAGGTCGTGGAGGCCAAGACCGACGAGGTCCTGGCCGCCGCCGAGGGCCTGGAGGGGCACGTCTTCAACCTGGGCCACGGCGTCATGCCGGCGATGGACCCGGACGCGCTGAGCCGCCTCGTCGAGTACGTGCACACGCGGACCGCCCGCTGAGCGGAGCCCGCACGCCCCTGTGCGCCGCCGGGGCCGGCGGCGCACAGGGAACGGGGCCGACGGGTGTCAGGCCTCGCAGTTGACGGGCGGGTTGCCGCCCGCCACCCGGCACAGGTCGAAGCCGGTGCCGCCGTTGACGACGCCCAGGTTCGTGCCGGTGCGGATGTAGTCGCCGTCCGCCTCACCGAGGACCTGGGCCATCGACCCGACGGAGCCGTTGACCAGGACGTAGTCCTGGCCGCTGCCGCCCCGGACGACGGCACCGCTGCCGAGGCTGCCGCCGATGGAGATGTAGTCGGCGCCGCCGAGGCCGCTGACCTGGTCACCGGGGGCCAGCGAGCCGCAGGTGATGCGGTCGGAGCCCGCGGTGCCGACGACGTTCGTGCTGCTGACGGTGACGCCGTTGACCTGGCAGGTGGTCACCGCGTGGGCGGGCGTCGCCGCCAGGGCGACCGGGGCTATGACGAGAGAGGCGGCGCAGAGCGCGCGCGTCGTGTGTCTGATCATGCGACCAGTCACTCATGGTGACATCATGGCCGCAAACGGTCACGCACCGTCGCTGCGCCGCTCGGGTCAACCCGCCGCCCGCACGGCCCCCGCCGCCTTCCGCGCCGCGATCAGCACCGGGTCCCACACCGGCGAGAACGGCGGCGCGTACCCCAGGTCCAGGGCCGTCATCTCCTCCACCGTCATCCTCGCCGTGAGCGCCACCGCCGCGACGTCCACCCGCTTCGCCGCGCCCTCCCGGCCCACGATCTGCACCCCGAGCAGCCGGCCCGTGCGCCGCTCGGCCAGCATCTTCACCGTCATCGGCGCGGCCCCCGGGTAGTAGCCCGCCCGGCTCGTCGACTCGACCGTCACCGCCGTGAACCGCAGCCCCACCTCCCGGGCATCCTTCTCCCGCAGGCCCGTCCGCGCGATCTCCAGGTCGCACACCTTCGACACCGCCGTGCCCACGACCCCCGGGAAGGTCGCGTAACCGCCGCCCACGTTCGCCCCGATGACCTGGCCGTGCTTGTTGGCGTGCGTGCCCAGCGGCACGTGCCGCTCCCGGCCCGAGACCAGGTCCAGGACCTCCACGCAGTCCCCGCCGGCCCAGACGTTCCCGTGCCCCCGGACCCGCATCGACAGATCGGTGAGCAGCCCCCCGTACGCCCCGAGGGGCAGCCCCGCCGCCCGCGCGAGCGAGGTCTCCGGCTCCACGCCCGTGCCGAGGACCACCACGTCCGCCGGGTACTCGTCCGCCTCCGTCGCCACCGCCCGCACCCGGCCGTCCGAACCCGTCAGGATCTTCGTCACCGGCGCCGAGACGACCGTCCTGATCCCCAGACCGTCCATCGCCCGGTGCACGAGCCGTCCCATGTCCGGATCGAGGGTCGCCATCGGCTGCTCGCCCCGGGTCAGCACCGTCACCTCGTAGCCCCGGCTCAGCAGGGCCTCCGCCATCTCCACGCCGATGTACCCGGCGCCGACGACGACCGCCCGCCGCCCCGGCGCCGCGGACAGCGAGTCGAGCAGGGCCTGACCGTCGTCCAGGGTCTGCACCCCGTGCACCCCCGGCGCGTCGATCCCCGGCAGCGGCGGGCGCAGCGGCCGGGCCCCGGTCGCGATCACCAGCTTGTCGAAGCCCGTCCACGTCTCCGTGCCCGCCTCCAGGTCCCGCGAGCGGACCCGCTGCCCCGGGAGGTCGATCTCCGTCACCTCGGTCCGCGTCCGCAGGTCGATGTCACGGGCGCGGTGCTCCTCGGGGGAGCGCGCGATCAGCTCCCCGCGCGCGGCCACGTCCCCGCCGACCCAGTACGGGATCCCACAGGCCGAGTACGAGGAGAAGTGCCCGCGCTCGAAGGCGACGATCTCCAGCTCGTCGGGGCCCTTGAGCCTGCGTGCCTGCGACGCGGCGGACATGCCCGCCGCGTCGCCACCGATGACCACCAGTCGTTCGCTCATGGGGAGACGCTACTTCTCGGGGGCCTCCCGGGGCTGCGGGGCCTTCGGTCCCTCGGTCCCCGTGGGCGCTCCGGCGGCGTTCCGCGGGACGTCCGGCGGGGCGGGGACGGCGGCCGCCGGCCGGGGACGGGACGCGAGGCGCGGCCGGACGAGACGGCGCCACAGGACGAAGACCACCAGGGCGACCGCGAGCCACGGGGCCAGGGCGGTCAGCACGATCCCGACCCAGGCCGCCGCGCCCACCAGCGCGTGCCAGCCGCCGCTCAGGGCGTCCCCGAAGCCGGGACGTCCCTCCTCCGGCTCCTCCGCCGGCGGCTTCTCCTTCTCGGAGAGCCGCAGGGTGATCGTCGCCATCGTCGTCCGGTCCTTCAGCGAGGACTGCCGGGCGAGCAGCGCCTCCAGGTCCGCCTGACGGCGGCTCAGCTCGCCCTCCAGGGTCACCACGTCGGACAGCTTCTCCGCCCGGTCCATCAGGGCCCGCACCCGCGCCACGCTCGCCCGCTGGGTGGCGATCCGGCTCTCCACGTCCACCACCTGGTCGGTGACGTCCTCGGCGCCCGCCTTGCGGTCGAGGAGCCTCCCGGTGCCCGCGAGTTCGGCGAGGACGGAGTCGTACCGCTCCTGCGGCACCCGCAGCACGAGCTGTGAGACGAGGTACGCGTCGTCGACGCGCTCCGTCGACTCGTTCTCCACGTGCCCGCCCGCGTCCGCCGCCGCCCGGCGGGCCGTGACCAGGGCCTTCGCCGCGTCCTTCACCTCCACGGAGAGCGAGGCGGTACGGATGACGTGCTGCCCGGCCGACGCCTTCGACGCGGGCTTCCCGGCGGCTCCCGCGCCGCTCCCGGCGGCCGAGCGGTCCGCGGCGCCCCCGGCCCCCGCGTCGGCGGGCCCCGCCGCCGCGCCCCCCTTGCCGTCCGAGGCCGTGTCCGCGGCGCCCGCGCCGCAGCCGGTCAGGGCCAGTGAGGCCGCCAGCAGGACCGCGGCCGCCGTTCTCGTTCTTGCTGCCCGCACGAGGATCCCCCCAAGGTGGTGACGAGTGATGCCTCTTGGACGTACGGCTCCCGGGTGCGGGTTGCCCTCCGGCGGTAGCGATGCGGTCACGGTCCGGCCTCGGAACGGGAGCGGGGGGCCGGTTTGAGAGAGTGGTGCCATGAACGCGGACACCACGGGACAGCACGCCGGGCCTCGGACCGGGCCGCACGTCGTCGTCGCCGGAGGCGGGATCGCCGGACTCGCCGCCGCCCACCGGCTGGCCCTCGCCGGCCACCGGGTGACCCTCCTCGAAGCCGGGGGACGGCTCGGCGGCAAGCTCCTCGCCGGGGAGATCGCGGGCGCGCCCGTCGACCTCGGCGCCGAGTCGCTGCTCGCCCGCCGTCCCGAGGCCGTCGCCCTCGCCCGGGCCGTCGGCCTCGGCGACCGGCTCCAGCCTCCCGCGACCACCACCGCGTCCGTCTGGTCCCGGGGCGAGCTGGTCCCCATGCCCAAGGGACACGTCATGGGCGTCCCCGGCAGCCCCGCCGCCGTCGAGGGGCTCCTCTCGGCGGAGGGCGTGCGCCGCATCGGCGGCGACCTGGAGCTGCCGCCGACCGAGATCGGCGAGGACATCGCCATCGGGGCGTACGTCGCCGCCCGCATGGGCCACGAGGTCGTGGACCGGCTCGTCGAACCCCTCCTCGGCGGGGTGTACGCCGGTGACGCCCACCGCATCTCGATGAAGGCCGCCGTCCCCGCCCTCTTCGAGGCCGCCCGCGTCCACCCCACGCTCACCGCCGCCGTCCACGCCGTCCAGCGCGCCGGCGCCGCCACCCCCGCCGACGCGGCGGGCGCCGCCACCGGCCTCGGCGGCTCCGTCTTCCTCGGCATCGAGGGCGGCATCGGCACCCTCCCCGGCGCGGTCGCCGACGCGATCCGCGCCGCCGGCGGCGAGATCCTCACCGGCACGCCCGTGAGCGCGCTGGTCCGCACCGGCGCCACCGGCTGGCAGGTGGTGACCCGGGACCGGTCCCTCGACGCCGACGCCGTCGTCCTCGCCACCCCCGCCGGCACCGCCGCCGGCCTCCTCGGAGGCCTCGCCCCGGCCGCCGCCGCCGAACTCGACGCGATCGACTACGCCTCCATGGCCCTGATCACCCTCGCCTTCCGCCGCTCCGACGTGCCCGCCCTGTCCGGCTCCGGCTTCCTGGTCCCGCCCGTCGACGGCCACACCGTCAAGGCCTCCACCTTCTCCGCCCAGAAGTGGCGGTGGGTCTCCGACGCCGCCCCCGACCTGTTCGTGCTGCGCACCTCCGTCGGCCGCCACGGCGAGGAGGCACAGGTCCATCGCGAGGACTCCGACCTCGTCGACGCCTCCCTCAAGGACCTCGCCGCCGCCACCGGACTCTCCGCCCGCCCGGTCGCGTCCACGGTCACCCGCTGGATCGGCGGCCTGCCCCAGTACCCCGTCGGCCACCTCGCCCGCGTCGCCCGCGTCCGCGCCGCCGTCGCCGCCCTCCCCGGACTGCGGCTCGCGGGCGCCGCGTACGACGGCGTCGGCATCCCCGCCTGCATCGCCTCGGCCCACCGCGCGGCCGACGAGATCATCGCCACGTCGGGAACGGGGCACCCCGGTGCGGGGCACTCCTCGTGACGGGCGAGAATAGGCGTATGAGTGCGCCCGAAAAGATCCCGAACGCCGGTAAGAAGGCGAAGGACCTCAACGAGGTCATCCGCTACACCCTGTGGTCCGTCTTCAAGCTGCGCGACGTTCTTCCCGAGGACCGCGGCGGTTACGCCGACGAGGTCCAGGAGCTGTTCGACCAGCTCGCGGCCAAGGACATCACGATCCGCGGCACGTACGACCTCTCCGGTCTGCGCGCCGACGCCGACGTCATGATCTGGTGGCACGCCGAGACGAGCGACGAGCTCCAGGAGGCGTACAACCTCTTCCGCCGCACCAAGCTGGGCCGCGCCCTGGAGCCGGTCTGGTCGAACATGGCGCTGCACCGCCCCGCCGAGTTCAACAAGTCGCACATCCCGGCCTTCCTGGCCGACGAGAACCCGCGCGACTACGTCTCGGTCTACCCCTTCGTGCGCTCCTACGACTGGTACCTGCTGCCGGACGAGGACCGCCGCCGCATGCTCGCCGACCACGGCAAGATGGCCCGCGGCTACCCCGACGTCCGCGCCAACACGGTCGCCTCCTTCTCGCTCGGCGACTACGAGTGGCTCCTCGCCTTCGAGGCCGACGAGCTGCACCGCATCGTCGACCTCATGCGCCACCTGCGCGCCTCCGAGGCACGGATGCACGTCCGCGAGGAGGTCCCGTTCTTCACCGGCCGCCGCAAGAGCGTCGCCGACCTGGTGGCGGGCCTGGCCTGACGGCCGTGTGAAACCTGGTGGCGGGGGGGGGGGGGGGGGGGGGGGGGGGGGGGGCGGGGCCCGGGGGCCGGGGGGGGGGGGGGGGCGCGGGGCGCCTCGACCCCCCCCCCCCCCCCGGCGCGCGGCCGGGGGGGGGGGGGGGGGGCCCGGGGGGGGGGGCCCCCCGGGGGGGGCCCCCCCCCCCCCCCCCCCCCCCCCGCCACCCCTTGACCCGGAAGATCAGACGGCGGGCGGCACCATTGCCCGCCGCTCCAGCGACACCGGGTCCGGCTCCGGGTGCGGCGCGCGTCACGCGCGCCGCACCGGCGTCATTTCCGGGACCTTCCCGACCGTGCCTCAGCCTTCCAGGGCCGCACGGAGCTCCGGTTCGAGGACGGCGGGACCACGCGTCGCCAGGGCGGTCGGCGGATCGGTCCGCGAGAGCCCGGCGAGCAGCCGCTGCCCGGCCGGCGACGCCCAGCGGGTGTACGGATACGCCTCGGTCCGGCCGATCAGCAGGCACAGCCCCGCCCCGACCAGCGGCAGCGCGAACCCGGCGACGACCGGGGGCCGGTCGGCCGCCGGCACCAGGAGCACCGCGACCGTCCCGAGGACCAGCGTCAGCAGGAACCCCGCCCGTACCGCCCGCACCCCCGACGCGACCTCCCGACGGCCCTCCTCGGACACGGCGAGCCCCCGCTCGACCAGATCCTCCGCGAGGAGGCGCACGCACTCGGCAGCCGCGACCACCGGACGGACGGCGGGGACCGGCGACTGCCCGCCGGGCCCGATGGCCGCCAGCACCGCGCGCTCCAGCTCGTCCCCGCCGGTCGCGTCCACGACCGTCGCCCAGCCGGTGCGGGCGAGCAGCAGCCGCCGCGACCGGTGCATCGACACCAGGGTCAGATCGACGACCCGCGGCGGCCCGCCGGCGAGGTAGGCCGCCTCGCACACGGTGAGCTCCCGCGCACCGCCGGGCGACCCGTGCGGGCGGGCGGCGGCGAGCGAGGCACGGCAGACCCGCGCGCAGCCGACACCGGCCACGACGTACGCCACCAGGAGGAGCGGAACCCAGATCATGCCCCGGTTCTACGGGACGGGGGACGCGCCCGCCACCCGATCGGCCCCGGCCCTCAGCTGCTGGAACCGGAACACGAGCTGGAGCTCGAACTCGAACACGAGCTGGAGCTTCCGCAGCTCGACCCGCCGCCGGAGCTTCCGCAGCTCGACCCACTCCCGGAGCTGCCGCAGCTCGACCCGCCGCCGGAGCAGGAACCCGAGGAACAGGACCCCGATGAGCAGGAGCTCCCGCCGCCCGAGCAGGAGCTCCCGCCGCCCCCTCCGCAGGAGCCGCTGGTCGCGCACCACTCGGTCGCCGCGCCGAGGACGGCCGCGTCCGCGGACGGGAAGTGCGCCGCCGGGGGCCGCCCGCCGCGCCCGTTCCGCCGCCGAGGCGGCGCGTGGAACCGGGCGGCGGCGACGAGCTGCTCCCGGAGCACCGGATCCGGCACGGCCCGCAGCCCGTGCAGGGCCACGAGACGCCCGGCGTCGGAGGGATGGCCGTGCGCCCGCCCGTACGCGAAGACCGCACGGCGGCCGGCCGGGGTGACCTGCCCGGCGGAGATCGAGCCGCAGACGATCGCGGTGATCCCGGCGGCGAGCAGCACCGGCAGCACCTTGATGACGAACGGGAGCCGGAACTCCGGGGCGCTCGCGAAGTCGACCACGGTGAGGAGGATCGAGACCGGGAAGAGCACGAAGGCCGTCAGCCCGAGGGCGAGGCACCAGCGGGCCGTGGTCCGCCGGGTCGACGGCGCGACGACCAGTCCGCGCGCCGCGAGGCCGTCGCCGATCTCCTGGACCGCCGGATGCCGCATCACGCCGAGCCGCAGAGGGGGCAGGGCCCCGTGCGGGGCTGCGGCGAGCTCCTGGAGGACGGCGCGCTCCACCGGGTCGTACGCGGTGGGACGGACGACCGCGACGATGCCGGGGCCGCCGATCGCGATCCTGCCGTCCCCCTGGAGGGCGGCGAGCGCGGTGTCGACGACGCGGGCCGGGCCGCCGTTGAGGAAGGCGACCTCGTACCGGTCGTGGACGGGCCCGCCGGGCCCGCCGCGCGTCCGGACGACCCGGGTGATGACGAGGGCGATGCCGACGGCGCCCGCGAGGTAGAGGAGCACGAGCAGGACGTCCATGGTCATCTCCGTACGAGGGCGTGTCGGGCGGCCCGTACGAGCCGGGTGGCGCGGCCCGGCGGGCGGCTGCCGGAACGGTCCTGCCACCACTCCGTGAGCCGCCGCCGCGCCGCCGGGTCCTCCGGCCGGTCGGCGAGCAGCAGGTGCTCGACGAAGTCGAGCGCGTCCCGGCGGTAGCCGCCGGTCATGGGGCGGGACCGGGCGTACGCGAGGAACGCGGGCCGGAAGCCCTTGCCGAGGATCTCCGGCAGCTCCGGCGCGACCTTCGCGACGACCCCGGCCCGCTTGGCCGCGAGGGCGCGGCTCTGGACCCCGATCCGCCGGGTGTCGAAGCCTTCGGGGACGGGGGTGCCGGCGACGAGGGCGGAGAGGAGGGCGGCCTGGGTCACGGCCAGGCGCTGGCGGGCGCCGGCTCGCGGTGCGGGGTCGGGCTCGTGGACGACCGGGGCGCTCGGCATCGGGCCGCCCGATGCGCGGGCGCCCGCGCCGATGAGGAGCGGGTCGGCGACGGCCCGTCGGGGTGCGGGCTCAAGGGATCGGGCGCCGTGCGCGTGGGCCGTGCCCACCCTCCCCCGAGCCCTCGACTCCGCTCGAGCAGGGGGGAGCCCCTTCGCCCTCGCGGAACGTGTGCCCACGACGGTCCGGATGGTCTCCAGCTCCGCCGCCAACTCCGCCGCCGGCGGGAAGTCGTCGTCGCGCTCCAGCAGTACCCCCGGCGGGGACACCCGTGAGGTGAGGTCCGCCAGGACGTCCAGCACCGGCTTCGGCACGGGGTGCGCGTGGGTGTCGTGCCAGACCCCGTCCCGCTCGACGCCGCCCGCCACGTGCACGTACGCGATCGCCTCGACCGGCAGCTCGGACAGGGCCCGTGCCGGGTCCTCGCCCCGGTTGACGTGGTTCGTGTGCAGGTTGGCGACGTCGACGAGGAGCCGCACCCCCGTACGCTCCACCAGCTCCGCCAGGAACTGTCCCTCCGTCATCTCCTCGCCCGGCCAGGCGATCAGGGCCGCGATGTTCTCCAGGGCGAGCGGGACGGGCAGCGCGTCCTGCGCGATGCGCACGTTCTCGCAGAGCACGTCGAGGGCGTCCCGCGTGCGGGGCACGGGCAGCAGGTGGCCCGCTTCGAGCAGCGGGGTCGCGGTGAGCGGCCCCCCGGCCCGTACGAACGCGATGTGCTCCGTGACCAGCGGCGCTCCCAGGGCCACCGCCTTCTCGCCGAGCGCCGCGAGCCGCGCCGGGTCCGGCCGGTCCGCGCCGCCGAGCCCGAGCGAGACGCCGTGCGGCACGACCGTCACGCCGCGCTCGCGCAGCCGGGCCAGGGAGTCGGGCAGATGGTCCGCGCAGATGTTCTCCGCGACGACCTCCACCCAGTCGACGCCGGGCAGTGCCTCCACCGCCTCGGCGATCTCGGGACGCCACCCGATGCCGATGCCGAGTTCCGTCATGTCCCCCTCCTTCGGTCCTCAGTCCCTCACGTGATGGCCCGGGCGCCTCCGTCCGAACCGCGAGGGGCCCAGGTTCAGAGGTTCATTTGAGCTTCGGCCGCCACCCAGACGTGCAGGGCGTCGCCGGACTCGGACGGCGTCGCCCAGGCGCCGTGCCCGAGTGCGGTCGGCTGTCCGGAGGGCGGGGACGGATAGGCGATCCGCCGGAGGCCGTGCGTGCCCGTGGTGTCGAGCAGCCAGTGCCGGACCTCGCCCCACTCGTCGTCGCTCTCGACGGACGAGACGACGAGGGTCGTCCCGTCCACGAAGCCGCCCGCCCAGTCCCAGCAGGCGGGCGCCTCGTCCTCGGCGTCCTCGTCGTTCGACGGGGCGTCGGGGTGCGGCGGCAGCACCGACTCGGCGTCCCACTCCAGCCCCTCCACCGGCCGGCCGTCGAAGTCGCGGACGGAGAGCGCGTCCTGGTCGTGGGAGACCGTCATGATCCGCTCGCCCGAGGGGCTCACGTCCAGCAGGCAGAGGTCGCCCTCCACATACGTGACGTCCAGCCGTTCTCCGTCCCAGCGGCCCAGGCGCAGGGACGCGCCGTCCTGGCCCTCGCCGATGCCGAGGCCCATCCGGCCGGGGTCGGTCGGGTGGGGGAGGTGCTCGCTGCCGGCCGCCGCGGCCCCGGCGTCGCCACGGGCGAGCACACGACCGTCGACGGCGTCGATCACCAGCCACTCGTCGACGGCGTCCGGGCCCAGCCCGCCCTCGGGCAACGGGCCGCGCACATGGGCCCAGACGAGCTTCCCGTCCGCGGAGAAGCCGACCGAACCCCCGTCCGGGTAGCGGTGGTCCCGCTCCTCCGCGTACTCCTCGTACGACTCGTGCATCTCCCGGCACGCGCCGTACCAGCAGCCGTGCCGGACCTCCCAGCGCGTCGCGCCCGACGGCTCCACGGCGCGCACGGCGTGCACCCCGGCGAAGACGGCCAGGCTCGCGTCCGGCGCCACCTCCCACGTCCCGCGGCGGCGCGGCCACGGGGCGGGGAAACGGACCTCCGTCCCCGGGACCGCGGCGAAGGCGTCGTCCAGGGGCCGCGCCACGACCTCCTCGTCGCTCCCCTGGACGAGGATCCTGCGCCCCGGCAGGCCCGCGATCTCCGGCGGACCGGCATCGGGCGAGGACAGGGGGGCGGGGACGGTGGCCCTGAGGCGGGCGGGAACGGACATGTGGATCTCCTCGAAGCGAAGGACCCGCACGCTACGGCACGGGTCCGACACCCGGCCGCCCGGTCGTGCCGGTCAGGTCCGGGGGAGCCGCAGCTGCGGGGCGAAACGCGTGCCGCCCTCGGACACCACCGTGCACGAACCCGGGGCGATCTCCGTGAAGCCCGCGTCCCGCACCACCGGGAGGCCGCTCACCGTCAGCTCCGACCAGTCCTCGGCCGTCGCGGTCCGCACCGCGAGCGGGAAGCCCGCCTCGCGCCAGGCCTTCCGGTCGGCGTCCGACATCGCCCACCACAGCAGTTGCGCCCCGTGTCCGGCCTGGGCCATCGCCTTGCCGGCCGACATGTCGAGCTCCGGGTTGAGCCACAGCACCACCGCGCCCTCCGGCACGGGACCGGGCCCGGCCGGGTCGTCGAGGTCGGTGCCCGACACCTGGAGCCTGGCGAGGTCCTTGGGCCAGCCGTCGAGCGGGACCGGCGGGAAGACCCGTACCTCCGCCTCCGTACCGCCGACGGTGATCCCGGGGAGGGCGCCCGCCCGGCGCCACTCCGCGCCGCGGGCCCGGCGCACCACCTTCCGGATCCGGGCGTCCTGCCAGTCGGCGATCGCCCGCGCCCACTCGCCCTCGCCGAGGGACCGGTCGTCGCTGAGGATCTCCAGGACGGCCCGCGCCGCGGTCTCCAGGGCGTCGGTGCGGCTCGGGGGCGCGTCGCGCTCGATCCGGACGACCAGGGGGAGGACGAACTGGGGCTTCTCGTCGCGGAGATCGGTCTCGTTGCTGCTCACCCGGCAAGTCTGCCATCAGGGTGACGAGCGATTCTTGTGGGAATCATCCCTTCCGGGACAGGATGCCCTGCATGAAGAGTGATCTTTTTGCGGGCGAACACCTCGCCGAGGCGGCGACCTTCCCGGGAATGACCCTCCAGAACGCCAAATCGGTCAAGTACACGGTCAACGGCGAGATGCACGCCCGCCAGGGTTCGATGATCGCCTTCCGCGGCGACCTCCAGTTCGAACGCAAGGGCCAGGGCATCGGCGGCATGCTCAAGCGCGCCGTCACCGGCGAGGGCCTGCCGCTGATGGCCGTACGCGGCCAGGGCGAGGCCTGGTTCGCGCACGAGGCGCAGAACTGCTTCATCGTCGAGATCGAGCAGGGCGAGGCGTTCACCGTCAACGGCCGCAACGTGCTCTGCTTCGACTCCACGCTCCACTACGACATCAGGACCGTGAAGGGCGCCGGCATGACCGGCGGCGGCCTCTTCAACTCCGTCTTCTCCGGCCACGGCAAGATCGCCCTGATGTGCGAGGGCAACCCGATCGTCATCCCCGTCACCCCGCAGGCCCCGGTGTACGTCGACACCGACGCCGTCGTCGGCTGGAGCGAGCAGCTCCACACCTCCCTGCACCGCTCGCAGTCGCTCGGCTCGATGATCCGCGGCGGCTCGGGCGAGGCGGTGCAGCTCAAGCTGGAGGGGCAGGGCTTCGTCGTCGTCCGGCCGAGCGAGCTCACCCCGCAGAAGACCTCGAACTGAGGCTCTCGCGTTGAGACTGGAGCAGGTCGGGCGGCGGCACGGCCTTCGCGGGCCGTGGGTGCTGCGGGAGGTCTCGCTCGACCTGCCCGCCGCCGCGCTCGTCCGGGTCGTCGGCACCAACGGCACCGGCAAGTCCACGTTGCTCCGGCTGCTCGCCGGCGTCGACGCGCCCACCGAGGGCCGCGTCACCGGCCGGCCCGCCCGCACGGCGTACGTCCCCGAGCGGTTCCCCGTCGCCCTGCCCTTCACGGCCGTCGACTACCTGGTCCACCTCGGACGCGTCCAGGGCCTCGGCCGGGCGGCGGCGCGGGCCCGGGCGGGGGAGTGGCTGGAGCGGTTCGGGGCCGGTGAGCACGCGCGTACGGCTCTGGCGGAGCTCTCCAAGGGCACCAGCCAGAAGGTCGCCGTCGCCCAGGCCCTCCTCGCCGACCCGGCCCTGCTCGTCCTCGACGAGGCCTGGACCGGCCTCGACACCGGCGCCCGCGCCGAACTGGACACCGCCGTCCGCGAACGCCTGGCCGCCGGCGCGACGGTCGTCTTCGTCGACCACGACCCCCGCCGACTGGAGGGGGAGGCGGCGGCGGTGTACGGGGTGGAGGGCGGCCGGGTACGGGAGGCGACGGCTCCCGGCCCGGCGGGTCCGGACCCGGAACCGGGAGCCCGGGCGGCCGGGCCCGGGCCCGTGGGGACGGGCGTGGGCCTCCGGGAGGCTCGTCCCGAGCTCGGGACGACGACTACGGGACCTGGGGAGGCCCGACCCGGGCCCGGGACGGCGGGCGTGGGACCCGGGGAGGCTCGGCCCGCCCCCGGGACGGCGGGCGTGGGTCTTCAGGGGGTTCGGCCCGGGCCCGGGGCGGTGGCGGGCGGTTCTTCGACGGGCGGGCCGGGGCCCGGCCCTGCCGTGCCCCTGTCGGGGGCCGTGCCCGCCGCCTCCCGGGCCCGCGTCCGTATCGTCGTCTCCGGCGGGCGGGCGCTCCCCGGCCGTCTGCCCGGCGACCCGGTCGCCGCCCCCGGCGCCGACGGCGGCACCACCGTCCTCACCGTCGACGCGGCCCACTCCGACGCCCTCCTCGGCGTGCTGCTCGCCGCCTCCTGGCACATCCACCACCTCGGCACCGAAGGCGTACGGGTATGACGGCGCTCCTGCGCTACCAGTCGGGTCTGCTGCTCCGGTCCCAGCGCTGGCTGGCACCGCTGCTCCTCTACGCGGCCTTCATCGGCGTCGGCGTCCAGGCCGGCGAGCCGGTGCTCGGGGCGCTCGGGTTCACCGCGGCCGCCCTGCTCCCGGTGGCCGCCTGGACCGTACGGATCTGCCTCACCCAGGAGCCGCCCGCCGCCCGGAGCGTGGTCGCGGCCGCCGCCGGCCGGGGCCGCGCGCACCTCGCGGCGCTGCTCAACGGGGCCGCCTGGCCGGTGCTCGTCGGCACGGTCGCCGTGCTCGTGGTGACGGCGGTCGGCGACCGGCGCGGGCTCACCCCGTTCGCCGCCGTCCTCACGGGGCTGCCCGCGGCCCTGGCCTGCGCCCTGACGGGCGCCGCCGTCGGCGCGCTGACCTCCCGCCCCTTCCTCCGGGCCCCCGGCTGGTCCCTGGCCGCCCTGGTCCTCGGCTCCCTCCTCGCGCTCGTGACCACGGGGTCCCCGGCGAAGCTCGCGATGACCGTCCTGGTCGCCGGGGCCCGCACGGCGACCGCCGAGCCGCCCTGGCCCGCCTGCGCCGGCGCGCTGCTCCTGGCGGCGGCGACGGCGGCGCTCGCGTGCCGGGCGACGGCGCGCCTGGAGTGAGGCGCCGGGTCAGCGGCTCATGAGCTCCGAGACCTTGACGAAGCGGTAGCCGCGGGCGCGGAGCTCCGGGACGATCCGGCGGATCGCGGTCTCGGTCACGGGGGCGGCGCTGCGCGTGCAGTGCATGACGACGAGCGAGCCGGGCTTCACGCCGTCGAGGACCTGGTCGGCGACGGCGTCCGCGTCCTTCGCGAAGGCGTCGCCGCTGACGACGTCCCACTGGACGGCGGTGACCCCGGCCGGGGCGAGGGCGCGCAGGGCCGCGTCGTCGTAGCAGCCGCCGGGGAAGCGGAAGTACGGGACGACGTTGACGGCCCCGGCGTCCCGGAAGGCGTCGAAGGCGCGCTGCACGTCGGACGCCATGTCGGGCCGGGGGACGGTCGGCAGGCCGTAGCAGGGGGACGAGAAGGCGTAGTGGCTGTAGGAGTGGTTGGCGATCTCGAAGCGCGGGTCGCCGCCGATGGACTTGGCCTGGTCCGGGTACTCCTCCGCCCAGCGGCCGGTCATGAACACGGTCGCGTCCACCTTGAGCCGGCGCAGGGTGGCGATGAGCTCGGGGTTGTCGAAGTGCTCGCCGCGCGCGGCGCGGGAGCCCTGATCGGCCGTCATGTCGGCGTCGAAGGTGAGCGCGACGACCTTCTCGGTGCTCTTCGCGCGGTGCGTGTAGACGGGGGTGAGGCCGTTGGGGCCGGGCGCCATGGTGGGCGGGGCGGCGGGGACGCGCGCGGGCTTGGGGCCGGGGGCGGCCGCGCTGGCCTTGGGCGAGGGACTCGCGACCACGGCCGCCTTCGCCTTCGGCCTGGGCGCCGGGGCATCGGCCGTGCCGGTGCCGCAGCCGACGAGGGCGGCGCCCAGAAGACCGAGCGCCGCCAATTTCCGTGCAGAAGTGTTCACGACCGGAAGTTAACCGATCAAAGTGATTATCGGTTGACGGCTCCACGGTCACCCGCCGGATCGGCCCACATCGGGTTCCGCCCACGTCCGGATCGGCTCATGTGGCCAGTAGCCGCGCCCGGTACTCCTTCACGTCGAAGTCCCCCGGCGGGTACCGCGGGTCCAGATCCTCGAGGTGTTCGAGCAGAAGCTTGCTGATCGCCCAGTTGCGGTACCACTTGTGGTCCGCCGGGACCAGGTACCAGGGGGCCTCGTCCGTCGAGCAGCGTTCGAGGACGAGTTCGTACGCCTGCTGGTACGCCGGCCACAGCGTCCGCTCCTCGATGTCGCCCGGATCGAACTTCCAGTGCTTCTCGGGGTTGTCCAGGCGGGCGAGGAGCCGGGCGCGCTGTTCCTCGTACGACAGGTGGAGGAAGACCTTGACGACGGTCACCCCGTCCTCGGCGAGGGACTTCTCGAAGCGGTTGATCTGGCCGTAGCGACGGCCGAGCAGCCGGCGGGGGACCAGCTCCCGGACCCGGGCGACGAGGACGTCCTCGTAGTGCGAGCGGTCGAAGATGCCGATCTCGCCCGCCTGGGGGAGCGCCCACACGACCCGCCACAGGAAGGGGTGGTTCCGCTCTTCCCGCGTCGGCGCCTTGAAGGCGTGGATGCGGCAGCCGGAGGGGTTGAAGAGACCGATGACGTGCTTGACCGTCCCGCCCTTGCCGCTGGTGTCCATGCCCTGGAGGACGAGGAGCAGCCGTCGCCGGTCGCCGGCGGTGCTCGCCGCGTACAGCCGCTCCTGGAGTTCGGCGAGGCGCGGCCCGAGGGCGGTGGTGGCGGCCAGCCCCGCCGTCTTGTCGGCGGGACCGGCCGGGGTCGCCCCCGCGTCGTACGCGGCGAGGTCGATCCGTTCGCCCTCGGGGACGCGCAGGAGGTCGCGCAGTGCGGGTTCGGGAGCCGGGGCCTTCCGCTTCTTCTTCCCGCCACCCGTTTTCCCCCCGTCCTTCTTCCCGCCGTCCTTCTTCGGCATCCGTCGCCCCTTCCGCCGCGCCGATCGCGCCCGCACGATCGTCCTCTCCCGATCGTGCGACGGATCCCGGGCGCCCGCTAGCTCAGCACCACGGCCCCGTCACCGCGAACGTCGTGCCGGGCGTGTAGCAGTTGACGTACATCGTCGAGCCGTCCGGCGAGAAGGTGACGCCCGCGAACTCGCCCCACTCCGGGGCCTCGGGGGTTCCGATGTTCTGCGCGCCCCGGGCGACCGCGTACACCTCGCCGTCCCTGCTCACCCCGAAGACGTGCTGCGCCCCGTCGCCGTCCTCGCAGACCATCAGGCCCCCGGTCGGCGCCAGACAGATGTTGTCCGGGGACTCGCCGGGCAGCCGGACGTCGGTGCTCGGGCCGAAGACCACGACGAGGGTGAGCCGCCGCCGGTGGGGTTCGTACTTCCACACCTGGCCGAAGTGCGTGGCCGCCGAGCCGTCCTTGGCCCGCGCGAAGGAGGACACGAAGTAGACGGCCCGGCCGCCCCAGTAGCAGCCCTCCAGCTTCTGGGCGTGCGTGATGCCCTTGGGCCCGAAGTCCTGGTGCCGGACGGGGGTCCCGGTCGCCAGCGGATCGGGTACGGGGACCCACTCGATGCCCTCGAAGCGGGTACCGGCCTCCTGGACGGCGGACAGGTCGGGTACGCCCGGCACCCGCATCGCCTCCAGGGCGCCGCCCGCGCGCAGCGAGCCGGTGCCGCCGAGCGGTTTCTCCGGCAGGAAGCGGTAGAAGAGCCCGAAGGGCCGTTCGAAGGCGTCCTCCGTCTCGTACACGATGCCGCTCCTCGGGTCGACGGCGATCGCCTCGTGCTGGAAGCGGCCCATCGCGGTGAGCGGGACGGCCCCGGTGCGGTGCGGGTCGGCTCCGTCGACCTCGAAGATGAAGCCGTGGTCCTTGGTGTAGCCGTTGGTGCCGGCCCGGTCCTCGGTCTCCTCGCAGGTCAGCCAGGTGTTCCAGGGGGTCGGGCCGCCGGCGCAGTTGACGGCCGTGCCGGCGATGGCGACCCGTTCGCCGAGGACGTCGTTGCGGCCGTCGAGTTCGAGGACCGTGCAGCCGCCCTTGCCGGCCGGGTCGTAGGTGAGGCCCGGGACGGTGGGGACGGCGATCTTCCCGGTGACCCGGTTCTCGTGGTTGCGGACGAGGTGCACCCGGCCGCGGCGGCCGGCGAAGGCGCCCATGCCGTCGTGGTTGCCGGGGACGAGCCCCTCGCCGGAGCGGAGCGGGTCGCCCTGCCGGGAGAGGACCTTGTAGCGGAAGCCGGCGGGGAGGTCGAGGAGACCGTCCGGGTCCGGTACGAGGGGGCCGTAGCCGGCCGTCCGGGGAGCGGCGCTCGCGCTTCCGGCGAAGAGCTCGGAGAGGGCGCCCGTGAAGGCGATCCCGGCGACGGACGCGCCGGTGCGGGAGAGGATCTGACGTCGTGTTGCGGACATGAGGCAACAACCCACTTCCTGCTGGCGGACAGGACAGATGTGACGTGTGACCCGCATGTGTGTATCACGCACGGTGGTGACAGGAGAACCATGCGGGCCACAACGGCCTCATGTGGCGCGGACGCTGACCTGTCGTCAGGCCAGTTCGGCGGTGAGGGTGATGGTCGTGCCCGTGAGCGCCTGACTGACCGGGCAGTTCTTCTTCGCGTCCTCGGCGAGCGCCTGGAACTCGTCCGCGTCCAGGCCGGAGACCGTCCCGCGCACGGTCAGGTGGATGCCGGTGATGCCCTCGCCCGGCTGGAACGTGACGTCGGCCTTCGTCTCCAGGCGCTCGGGGGCGTGGCCCGCCTTGGCCAGACCGTTGGAGAAGGCCATCGAGAAGCAGGAGGAGTGCGCGGCGGCGATGAGCTCCTCGGGGCTGGTCTTGCCGTTGGGCTCCTCCGACCGGGCCGGCCAGGAGACGTCGTACGAACCGATGCCGGAGGAGTCGAGGGTGACGACGCCGGAGCCCTTGAGGAGGTCGCCCTGCCAGACGGTGTGGGCGTGACGCACGGTGGCCATGGTGGATCCCTTTCGATCGGGTACGGCCCCCAAGCTACTGCGCGACGAGCCCCTTCGCGTCGCGGGCGAGCGCGGTGAGCCGCGAGATCGCCCGGAAGTACTTCTTGCGGTAGCCGCCGTTCAGCATCTCGTCGCTGAAGAGCTTGTCGAAGGGGAGTCCGGAGGCCAGCACGGGTATCTCGCGGTCGTACAGGCGGTCGGCGAGGACGACGAGCCGCAGGGCCGTCGACTGGTCCGGGACCGGCTGGACGTCGGTGAGGCAGACGGCGCCGAGGTCGTCGGTGAGGGCGCCGTACCGGCTCGGGTGAACCTTGGCCAGGTGTTCGAGCAGGTGCGGGAAGTCGTCGAGGGAGGCGCCCGGCGTCGCGTACGCGGTCTGGGTGACGACCTGGTCGGAGTACGGGGCCGGGGCCTCGGGCAGGCCGCGGTGGCGGTAGTCCTCGCCGTCGATCCGCAGCGGCCGGAAGTGGGCGGAGAGGCCCTGGATCTCGCGGAGGAAGTCGGCGGCGGCGAAGCGGCCCTCGCCGAGCTTGCCCGGGAGCGTGTTCGAGGTGGCGGCGAGGGCCACGCCCGACTCGACGAGCTTGCCGAGGAGGCTGGAGACGAGGACGGTGTCGCCCGGGTCGTCGAGCTCGAACTCGTCGATGCAGAGGAGACGGTGTCCGCTGAGCGTCTTCACGGTCTGCTGGAAGCCGAGGGCGCCCACCAGATTGGTCAGCTCGACGAAGGTGCCGAATGCTTTCAGCGCGGGCTCCGCGGGGGTCGCGTGCCACAGCGAGGCGAGCAGGTGGGTCTTGCCGACGCCGTACCCGCCGTCCAGGTAGACCCCGCGGGGGCCGCTCGGGGCGGCCGGCTTCTTCGCGAACCAGCGGCGCTTGCCGGCGCCGGAGGCGTGCGCTCCGCCGAGGCCCTCGGCGAAGGCGCTCAGGGCCTTGACGGCGTCCGTTTGGCTCGGCTGGTTCGGGTCGGGCAGGTACGTGTCGAAGCGGACGGAGTCGAAGCGCGGCGGCGGCACCATCTCCGCGACGAGGCGGTCGGCGGGGACGTGGGGCTCTCGGGAGCAGAGCGAGAGCGGGGCCGCTTCGGAGGAAGCCGCTTCGGTGAAGGCACGGGTCGACACAGTTCCCCACTGTAAGCGCCGTGCCAGACTGCGAGGATGCGCCAGCTCTTCCCTGTGACGGACATGACAGCCTCGACCGCCTCCGACCAGGGGTGGTCGCCCGCCTCCGATCGCGAGTGGTCGCTCGACGCCCTCGCCGACGCCTACGCGTATCCGGAGGGCGGCGGCACCTGGCTGCGGGCCAACATGGTCTCCTCGCTCGACGGCGCCGGTCAGCACGACGGGCGCTCCCAGCCCCTCTCCTCCGAGACCGACATGCGGATCTTCGGCATCCTGCGCGGGCTCGCCGACGTGGTCGTGGTGGGCGCCGAGACGGTCCGCCTGGAGGGCTACCGCCCGGCCCGGGCGCGGGAGGCCTTCGCGGACCGCCGGGCCGCCGCGGGACAGGGCCCGGCGCCCGTGATCGCCGTGGTCAGCGCCTCCCTCGACCTGGACTTCTCGCTGCCGCTCTTCACCGAGCCGCTGGTGCCGACCGTGGTCCTCACCGGCTCCGGCGCGCCCGCCGACCGGATCCGGGCCGCCCGGGAGGCGGGCGCCGAGGTGCTCTTCGCGGGCGACGGGGCCCGGGTGGTGCCGGCCCGTGCGGTGGCGGTGCTCGCGGAGCGCGGGCTGCGCCGCCAGCTGACCGAGGGCGGGCCCCGGCTGCTGGGCCAGTTCGTGGGGGCGGACGTCCTGGACGAGCTGTGCCTGACGATCTCGCCGACGATGACGGCGGGTGACGCCCAGCGGATCGCCGGGGGCCCCACGGTGGCCGTCCCGACACGCTTCCAGGTGGCTTCCGTGCTGGAGCAGGACGGCTTCCTCTTCACCCGCTACCGTCGGATCTGACAATCGGCGGAATTTGCCGTTCCGCTTAGCGTCGGCTGGGCACACTTACTGTCGCAGACCCCGTGCGGGCACGGGGAAGGATGGTTTCCGCAGAAGGGCTCCGGAGTTGTTCACAAGCGTTCTGATGATCGAGAAGCCCCTCACGTCCGTCGACGTGGAATTCGTCACCACCCTGCACGGCGACGAGGGCGTGTCCTTCATCGTTCTCATGCAGCCTCGTGGTGACCAGGCCGATGTACTGCTGCGCGCCATCGACGACGTCGCCATGGGCGAGCTCAAGGACGCCGCCCGCGAGGGCGACGAACCGGAGGGCCAGGAGGCCCGGCCGCTGGCCGAGCAGGCCCTGGAGGTCTCGCTCCAGGCCCTGAGGAAGGCCGGCTGCGAAGCGGTCGGCCAGGTCGTCGAGGACCACCCGCTCGACAAGATGAAGGCGGTGGTCGACGAGTCGAAGGCGGACGAGGTGATCGTCCTCACCGCCCCGCACTACGTGGAGGAGTTCTTCCACCGGGACTGGGCCTCCCGGGCCCGCCACAAGGTCGGCGTCCCCGTCCTGAAGCTCTTCGCCCACAGCGAGTAGCGGACGTCCCGTGTCCGCGCCCCGTGCAGGGGGCGCGGACACGGACCCGTCGGCCGCCGGGGCCCGGACCGGGAGCCACTAGGCTGGGGGCTTCCAGACGCCTGCCCGTCGCGCGCGCAGCAGGCAGCCACGAACCACCCCGGGGAGAGATCCGCATGGCACCCGCCATTCCCGCCGCCATGGAACGGCCGCACTTCATCGGCATCGGCGGTGCCGGGATGTCTGGCATCGCGAAGATCCTCGCCCAGCGCGGCGCCAAGGTCGCCGGCAGCGACGCCAAGGAGTCCGCGACCGCCGAGTCGCTGCGCGCCCTCGGGGTCACCGTGCACATCGGCCACGCCGCCGAGCACCTCGCCGACGACGCCTCCGCCGTCGTCGTCTCCAGCGCCATCCGCGCCGACAACCCCGAGCTGGCCCGCGCCGCCGAGCTCGGCGTCCCCGTCGTCCACCGCTCCGACGCGCTCGCCTCCCTCATGGACGGCCTGAGCGCGATCGCCGTCGCCGGCACGCACGGCAAGACGACCACCACCTCCATGCTGGCCGTCGCGCTCACCGAGCTCGGCCTCGACCCCTCGTACGCCATCGGCGGCGACCTCGCGGGCCCCGGCACGAACGCCCGGCACGGCGAGGGCGAGATCTTCGTCGCCGAGGCCGACGAGAGCGACCGCAGCTTCCAGAAGTACGACCCCGCCGTCGCGATCGTCCTCAACGTCGAGCTGGACCACCACGCGAACTACGCGTCGATGGACGAGATCTACGAGTCCTTCGAGGCCTTCGCCGCCAAGATCCGCCCCGGCGGCACCCTGGTCGTCGGCGAGCACGCGGGCGCCCGCGAGCTGGCCCGCCGCGTCGCGGACCGCGACGGCCTGCGCATCGTCACCGTCGGCGAGTCCGAGGACTCCGACGCCCGCATCCTGAAGATCGTCCCGAACGGCATGAAGAGCGAGGTGACCGTCCTCCTCGACGGCGTCGAGCACACCTTCACCGTCTCCGTCCCCGGCCGCCACTACGCCCACAACGCCGCCGCCGCCCTCGCGGCCGGCGCCCGCGCCGGCATCGACCCGGCCGGGCTCGCCCAGGCGCTGACCGCCTACACCGGCGTCGGCCGCCGCCTCCAGCTCAAGGGCGAGGCCAAGGGCGTCCAGGTCATCGACTCGTACGCGCACCACCCCACCGAGATGACCGCCGACCTGGAGGCCATGCGCGGCGCCGCCGGGGACTCCCGCCTCCTCGTCGTCTTCCAGCCGCACCTCTTCTCCCGCACCCAGGAGCTGGGCAAGGAGATGGGGGACGCGCTGGCCCTCGCCGACGCCTCCGTCGTCCTCGACATCTACCCGGCCCGCGAGGACCCGATCCCGGGCGTCACCAGCGGGCTGATCATCGACGCCGCCGTCGCCGCGGGCGCCGACGTCACGCCCGTCCACGACAAGGAGACCGTCCCGGAGGTGATCGCGGGAATGGCCGGCCCCGGCGACCTCGTTCTCACGATGGGCGCGGGCGACGTCACGGACCTCGGTCCGAAGATCCTCGCCCGCCTGGCGAACTGAGGGAGTGGACGAACGATGGCGTACGAGGTCGAGAAGCCGGACGAGGAGTGGCAGGCGCAGCTGACCCCGGCGGAGTACCAGGTGCTCCGGCTGGCCGGCACGGAGCCCGCCTTCCGCGGTGAGTACACCGACACGAAGACGAAGGGCGTCTACTCCTGCCGCGCCTGCGGGGCGGAGCTCTTCACGTCGAACGAGAAGTTCGAGTCGCACTGCGGCTGGCCGTCCTTCTACGACCCGAAGGACAGCGAGGCCGTCGAGCTCGTCGCGGACACCTCCCACGGCATGATCCGCACCGAGGTCCGCTGCGCCCGCTGCGGCTCCCACCTGGGTCACGTCTTCGAGGGCGAGGGCTACCCGACCCCGACGGACCAGCGGTACTGCATCAACTCGATCTCGCTGCGCCTGGAGCCCGAGGAAGGCTGACCCCCGGACGGTTCGTCAGCCGCCCCCTGTGGTAGGACTGTTGCGGATTGCAAACAGCCGACACGGGGGCATGAACATGGCTGTCACGGTTCCGGACTGGGCCGACACACTGCTGGATCTGATCGGTGTGGCCTGGCCGAACGTCGACGAGGACGCGTACCGAGAGATGGCGGACGCGCTCAGGGAGTTCGCGGACGACCTGGAGGACGACGGTCAGCTCGCGAACAACCATTTCGAGCGGCTGTTGTCCTCGGGCCAGGGCGAGGCGATCGACGCCCTCGACGAGCACTGGCAGAAGGTCAAGGGCAAGCACTTCAAGGACATCGCCGGCGCCGCCCGCACCATCGCGGGCGGCCTCGACCTGGCGGCCGGCGCCGTGGAGGGCATGAAGCTCGCGGCCCTGGTGCAGCTGGGCTACCTCGCCTCCGAGGCGGGCATCGCGCTCTCGCTGATCCCGGTGACCGGCGGTCTGTCGGCGCTGATCGGCGCGGGCGCGATGCGGGCCACGCAGGAGGTGATCAAGCGGCTGATCAAGGAGTGCGTGGAGGAGGCCGTCGGGTACGTGGTGGCCGCGCTGACCGAGCCGGCGGTGGCGGCCCTGGAGGGCATGGCGGCGGACCTGGTGGTGCAGCTGGGCGCGATGGCGATCGGGCTGCAGGACGGGGTGGACCTCGACCAGACCAAGAAGGCCGGTACGGACGGGTTCAAGGACGGGGTGCAGTCGGGCAAGGAGAGCCTGAACCTGGCCTCGGCCGGCGGCGGGGGCGGCGGTGCGCGGGGCAGCGGGCTGAAGAACCTGCACATCGAGCACGCCGAGCACGACCACGCCTCGACCCAGCTCAACACCGTGAGCGTGCGCATCCACGGGAAGACGGCGGGCAAACTCACGAAGGCGAAGACCGCGCACGGCCGCACCCGGGGGCGTGACTCGATCGCGGACGCGATCGATCCGGTCGCGGACAAGGCGATGGAGGCCCTGACCAAGGCGGCGAAGTCGATGGGCGACCACGTCGGCCAGACGCTGCCCAAGGTCGTCAAGCAGATCTCGGTGGACCACAAGAACACCGACGACGACCTGCGCGACCGCTTCGCCCGCCAGCGCAAGGGCGACCACGACAACGGGGGCAAGGGCGGCGCGGGCGGCGGCGGTGGCGGCGGGAACGGCAATCCCCCCGGCGGTGGCGGCAACGGCGGCTCCGGGAACAACCCCGGCGGCAACCGCATCACCCCGGCCCCGCCCTGGCACGGCAGCTCCGCCGGCACCATGCGCCACCACCGCACCGACCCGCTCGACGTGAGCCACCTCACCCCCGAGCAGCAGCGTGAGGCCCTCGTCCAGGAGGCCCGCGACCTCGCCGACAAGGCGCGCAGGGCGGACCCGGAGAACAAGAACGACCCCAAGCACCAGATCGACCTGGCCAAGACCCGGTTCCCGGTCGGCGAACACCTCGTCAAGGACAACGCCTGCGCCGGCGGGCTGCTCCACGACGGTGTCGTCACCAGCCAGACCAGCGCGACCAAGTTCGAGGGTCAGGCCAAGCCGGACCTGCATCCGGCCGTGCAGGACATCTACGACCAGGTGAAGGCCAGGATCGAAGGGGACGGCGGCAGGCCGGGCGCGGGCCACGGGCAGTGCGCCGAGCCTCTGCTGCTCTCGGACCGGCTCCGCCAGCTCGACCCGAGCGGTACGAACATCAGTACGATCGACCACGTGCGGGATGCGATGAACGGTGCGCAGATGTACACCGTGCAGGTCGGCCGGGACCCGCGGGGCATCCTCAAGCACAACGACTACAAAGAGCCGTGCCGCTCGTGCGCGATCGCCCTCGACATGGCCGGCATCACCGCTTACGCAGGTTAGGAACCTCCCCATGCCCCATCTCAACGCCCCCGCGGACGTCGACGCCTGGTTCGCGGAGAACGGCTGGACTCCCGGTCGGAACGCCGGCGAGCAGGCCTCGGCGTTCGTGGCGGAGGTCGTCGAGGAGAGCCGGAAGAGCGGCTTCCCCCTGGAGCCCTTCGCCGCCGCCACCGACTTCCTCACCGAGCACGCGGGACTCCGCGTGACCACCGACCCCCAGCGCCAGGACCACCTCCACTTCACGCCCGTCCCCGTCTGGGGCGACCTCTTCGAGGACATCGCCGAGCTGAGCCGCGGCCTGGGCGCCCGGGTCTTCCCGATCGGCTGGGACTCGGCGGAGGGGGAGATCCTCGTCATCGACGAGCAGGGCCGCTTCTTCAACATGAGCAGCTTCGGCAACTACTACATGGGGACGGGCAAGCACGGGGCCATGATCGGCCTCTTCCACTGGCCCATGCAGGACGCGGAGGACCTCTATGTCTGACCTGATCCCTGGTACGGCTGCCTCGCTGCTCATCCACGGCACCATCACCAGCCACACCAACCTCACCGGCGACGGCGAGCCCGATCTCCACCCGGCCGTGCGGGAGTTCTTCGACGGGCTGCCGCCCGCCCTGCGCGAGCCCTTCATCGGCTACTGCGCCGAGTCCGCCCTCGTCTCCGACGAGCTCTTCGGTTTCGACCGGCAGCGCGGCGACGGCCGCACCGCCACCCTCGACGAGGCCGTCCCGCACTTCGCGGGCGCGGCGGTCGTCGCCCGCAAGATCCGCCCGCACGGCGATCCCGAGCACGGCACCGAGGCCGAGGTCTGCCGCTCCTGCTCGGCGCTCCTCGACCGGCTGGGGATCACGATCCTCCACGACCAGGCATGACGCGACCAGGCATGAGCGACGTACTGACGGAAGCGGGCTGGCGGCCGGGCCGGGACGCGGGAGACCCCGCCATGCTGGCGGTCCTCGTCGTGGTGACCGTCGGAGCGGAACTCTTCCCCGCCGCCGACCGCGCCGTGCGCGAGTTCCACGGCCTGCACGTCCTCCCGGCCGCCGACGGCGGCCGGGAGGTCGCCGCCCTCGGTGCCGTCATAGACCCCCGCGAGGCCCGCTTCGACGTCCCGGCCCTGAACCGGCTCGCCCACTCCCTCGGCGCCCGCCTCTTCCCCTTCGGCCGTACGGACACGGACGCGCCGCTCGCGGTCGACGAGCACGGCCGGCTCCTCATGCTCGGCCCGGGCGGCCCCTGGCTCCTCGGCGAGACGGTCCACGCCGGTCTGACGGCGCTGACCTCCGGGATCGCGCCGGTACGGCTCCGGCCGCCCCGGTGGCGCTTCCCGCTGTCCGGCGGCGGGAACGACCTCGGGGCGGCGGTACGGGCCGCGCTCGTCGCCGTCTACGTCCTGCACAGCGCGGGCCTGTTCGGTGCCCGCGCCCTGCACCTGAGGGCGACCACCCTGCGGGGGATCGGCGTCGTGGCCGTGGACGAGGAGTTCCCGCTGCGCCCGGGGGCGCTGGAGGACAACGCCGAACCCCTCGCCGCCGCGATGGCGGACCGGTGCGAGGCGGCGGGCGCGCGCCCCGGCGCCTGCGAGCTGACCCTCACGGTGTCCGCGCCGCCCGGCACGGAGGGCCCGGCGGCGACGGCCGCCTGCGCCGTGACGGTGGGCGGCGAGACCGAGGGCCCCGGCCTGACCCTGTCGGCCGCCCTGTCCGCCACGAGCGGCCCCACGGCGAAGGCCCTGGACGCCTGCGCCCGGGCCCTCGCGGACTGGGCGGGTTCCCCGGCGTCCTGACCGATGCCCCGCTCGCGCGACCGAGGAGTCCCTCGTGCCCCGTCTGAGAGTCCCCGCCGACGTCGACGCCTGGTTCGGCGAGCACGGCTGGTTTCCCGGCCGGAACGTCGCCGAACAGGCGGCGGCGTTCGTGGCGGAGGTCGTCGAGGAGACCCGGAACGACGGGTACCCGGTCGAGCCGTTCGCCGCCGCCACCGAATTCCTCGCCGAGCACGCGGGTCTCCGCCTGACCATCGACGCGCGGCGTGAGGAGTACCTGCACTTCAAGCCGGTCATCGTCTGGGACAGCACCGCCGAGGAGATCGCGGAGCTGAGCCGCAACCTGGGCGTGCGGGTCTTCCCCGTCGGCTGGGACTCCTCGGAGGGCGAGGTGATCGTCATGGACGAGCGGAGCCGGTTCTTCTGCCTGCACCACACCGGCAACTACTACATGGGCACCGGCAAGTACGGGGCGATGACCGACCTCTACGGGTATCCCATGCGGGACGCGGAGGACTTCTACGTCTGATCCGGGCAGGGCCTTCAGTGCACCGAGAAGCCGCCGTCCACGAAGAGCGACTGGCCCGTGACGTACGCGGAGGAGGCGCTCGCCAGGAAGACGGCGGCGCCCGCGAAGTCCTCCGCCAGGCCGTTGCGGCCGACCATCGTGCGGGCGGCCAGGGCGGCGACCCTCTCCGGGTCGGAGGAGAGGCGCTGGTTGAGCGGGGTCATCACGAAGCCGGGGACCAGGGTGTTGACGGTGACCCCGTACGGGGACCAGGCCTCGGCCTGCGAGCGGGCCAGCGACTCCAGGGCGCCCTTGGACACCCCGTACGCCCCGCTCTGGACGAACGCGCGGTGCGCCTGCTGCGAGGTGATGTGGATGATCCGGCCGAAGCCCCGCTCCGCCATGCCGGGGCCGAAGCGTCGGCCGAGGAGGAACGGCGCCTCCAGGTTCACGGTCATCGTCGTGTCCCACACCTCCTCGCCCAGCTCGCCGAACGGCGGACGGAGGTTGATGCCGGCCGAGTTCACCAGGATGTCCGGCTCCCCGAAGACGGCCGCCGCGGCCTCCGCCCCGGCCTTGATGCCCTCCCGGCTGCCCAGGTCGGCGCTCACCCAGGCCGCCCGGCGGCCGTCGGCCGTCAACTCGTCGACGGTCGCGACGAGTTCGGCCTCCTTGCGGGCCAGGACCACCACGCTCGCCCCCGCCCGGGCCAGCGCCCCCGCGATGGCCTTGCCGATGCCGGAACTGCCGCCGGTGACCAGGGCGTTTCGCCCTTCGAGCGAGAACATCCCGGAGAGGTAGCCTGCGGGGCCCGTGCTCATCGTGTCGCTCCTCGTGTCGTACGGCGCCGGCCGCCCGTGTGCGGTGGAGGGCCGGCCCCCGCATCCTGGCACACGGGTCCTGATCAGCCGTGTCAGACCCCGGTCGCGGCCGTCGCCCGCACGCAGTCGGCGAAATCGCGGGGCTCGCGGCCCGGCGACCACCGCGCCGCCGGCGTCACCGGGCCTTGAACACGAACCTCTCGACCTCGCTGCGGTCCAGGTTCCAGAACGTGACCGACGGGTTCCGGCCGACGGTGACGAACTGGACCTCGTCGGACAGCGCGACGTCGATCGGAGACCCGTCGTCGTTGCTGTTCGGGTCCTGGTACGCGATGCCGAACGACTCGTACGTCTTCGTCTTCTCGCCGCCCAGGAACAGCTTCACGCCCGCGTACGCCTTCTGCTTCGGCCCGATCGTGGCGACGGCCTTCGCCGGGGACTCCATCGGCTGGAGCGGGCCGTCGACGTCCTGCCCGAAGGTGATGAAGGGGTAGTGGTAGAGCGTGCAGGGCTTGTCGGTGACGTTGGTGGCCGTGATCAGGAGGTGCTGACCCGAGTCGTGCGCCCAGTACGACGTGCCGATGGAGAGGTCCTGGTCACCGCAGGCCGGGGCCTTCTCCTTGCTGCCGCTGCCGCTGCCGCTGCCGCTCGGCTTCGCGGAGTGGGTCGCGGTGGGCTGCGGGGCGTCGGTGGTCGGAGCCGGGCTCGGGGTGGCGGGGGCGGTGGTGCCGGTCGCGCTCGCGGTACGGGACGGGGCCGGGCTCACGGCCCCGTCATCCGTACCGCCGTCCGGCCCGCAGGCCGTCGACGAGAGGAGCGCGGCGACGGCCGCGGCTCCCAGGGCGTACGTCTTCCAGCTCTTGCGGGCAGCGCGCATGGTGATCCCCCGTGTCCTTCACATGGCTCGACGAGCAGATTCTGCACCGGCGCGGCTGCCGTGTTCCGGTGCGGGACAGCTCGTTACGAACCACGGACATGGAGGTGATGCTTCCTCGGCCGAGCTGGCCGAGGAACTCCGTCCAGGCGTCGCGGGAGAGGGCCGGCCGGGGGCCGGTGGGGTTCTTGGAGTCGCGGACGTGGACGGTGGTGGGGCAGGTGGCGACCTCGACGCAGTTGCCGCCGTCACCGCTGCTGTAGATGGACTTGTGTCAGGAGAGGTCGACTTCTACGCGGTACAGCAGCTCCTGTCGGTCCGTCACTTGTCCCCCTTGCCGTCCGGTGCTGCCAACCTGACTCCTCTCCAAGCCTGTTGACGACGGCGGTATGCGTCACGTCGTGCGCGCCCCGGCACGCGGTCCGGGCCGTGGGGTCACCACGGCCCGGACCGCGTTCACGCCGTCGGCCCCTACGGGGCCGGGGCGTACCCCGCCGGCCGGGTGGTGAAGGTGCCCCGGCCCTGGGTGCGGCCGCGGAGGCGGGACGCGTAGCCGAAGAGTTCGGCCAGCGGGACCGTCGCCGAGACCACCGCCGTGCCGGAGCGGGTCGTCGAGTCGGTGACCCGGCCCCGGCGGGCCGCGAGGTCGCCGAGGACCGAGCCGACCGACTCGGCGGGGACGGTGACCGTCACCTCGGCCACCGGTTCGAGCAGGGTCGTCACGCTCGCGCGGAGCGCCTCGCGCAGGGCGAAGCGGCCCGCCGTGCGGAACGCCATCTCCGAGGAGTCCTTCGGATGCGTGGCGCCGTCCGTGAGCGTGACCCGGACACCCGTCACCGGATGGCCGCCGAGGGGGCCCTCGACGAGGGCGTCCCGGCAGCCGGCCTCGACCGCGCGGACGTACTCCTGCGGGACGCGACCGCCCGTGACCGTGGAGCGGAACGCGAACTCCTCCCCGTTCTCCGTCGGTTCGACGTCGATGACGACGTGGGCGAACTGGCCCGCGCCGCCGTCCTGTTTGACATGGCGGTAGGTGAGATTCGTGACGCCCTTCGTCACCGTCTCCCGGTACGCCACCTGCGGACGGCCGACCGCGACCTCCAGGCCCCGGTCGCGCCGCAGCTTCTCCACCGCGACCTCCAGGTGCAGCTCGCCGAGACCGGACAGGACCGTCTGGCCCGTCTCCGGATCGGACCGCACCACGAGCGACGGGTCCTCCTCCGTCATCCGGGCGAGGGCCGTCGCGAGCCGGCCCGTGTCCGTGCCGCGGCGGGCCTCCACGGCGACCGAGACCACCGGGTCGGCGGTTGTCGGCGGTTCGAGGACGACCGGCGAGTCCGGGGCGCAGAGCGTCGCCCCGGCGCGGGCGGACTTCGGCCCGACGACGGCGACGATGTCACCGGCGCGCGCCGAGTCCACCTCCGTCGCCCGGTCGGCCTGGACACGCAGGATGCGGGCGATCCGCTCCGTACGCCCGGCGGTCGTGTCGAGCACGGTGTCCCCCTTCCCGAGCGTGCCCGCGTAGACGCGGATGTACGTCATGCGGCCGGTGGCCGTCGCGTTCACCTTGAAGGCGAGCGCGGTGAACGGCGCCTCCGGGTCCGCCGGGACCTCGCCGCGCACCGGCGGCATGTCGGACGGGGCCGGGAGGTACGCGACGACGGCGTCGAGCAGCGGCTCGATGCCCCGGTTGCGGTACGCCGAGCCGCAGAGGACGACGACGGCCTCGCCGGAGAGGGTGAGGTCGCGGAGGGCGGCCGTGAGGACGTCCTCGGAGAGCGCGTTCCGCTCGCAGAACTCCTCCAGGGCGCGCGGGTGCAGCTCCGCGACCGTCTCCTCCAGGCGCCGCCTGCGGTGCCGGGCCTCGTCCCGGAGCTCGTCGGGGACCGGCAGGACGGCGAACGCGTCGGAGCCGTCGGCCCACACGTACGCCCGCATCCGGACCAGGTCCACGACGCCCGTGAAGCCGTCCTCGCGCCCGATGGGCAGCTGGACGGGGAGCGGGACGGTGCCGAGGCGGTCCCGGATCGACGCCACGGCGGCGTCGAGCTCCGCGCCCGCGCGGTCCAGCTTGTTGACGAACGCGATCCTCGGTACCCCGTGCCGGTCGGCCTGGCGCCACACCGTCTCGCTCTGCGGCTCGACGCCCGCGACGGCGTCGAAGACGGCGACGGCGCCGTCGAGGACGCGCAGCGAGCGCTCGACCTCGTCGGAGAAGTCGACGTGACCGGGCGTGTCGATCAGGTTGATCCGGTGGCCCGCCCAGTCGCAGCTGACGGCCGCGGCGAAGATCGTGATGCCCCGGTCCCGCTCCTGCGGGTCGAAGTCGGTGACGGTCGTGCCGTCGTGGACCTCGCCGCGCTTGTGGGTGGCGCCGGTCAGGAACAGGAACCGCTCCGTGACGGTGGTCTTGCCGGCGTCGACGTGGGCGAGGATGCCGAGGTTGCGGACGCTTCGGGTGGTGGTGTCGGTACGCACGGTGTGTCGTGCCTTTCGCTGCTGCGTGGGAGAGGGGCAGCGCGATTCCCGGACGGATCCCAGGGGATCAGTACGTCACGGGTCGGCGATGGCGGGCGCGCAGCCGCCACCGGCCGGAGCGAGAGGCGAGGATCACGTCGAAGCGGCGCGTACGCACGGTCGGCTCTCCTCGGTGGATGCTCGCGGCACGGCACACCGGTCGGTGCGCCGTGCCGCGAGTGTAGGGAGGGCCGCCGCGCGGGCGACACCGGTTTTTACCCGGCGGGCTGGAGGAGGTCCCAGCGGTTGCCGTAGAGGTCCTCGAAGACGGCGACCGAGCCGTACGGCTCGTGGCGGGGCTCCTCCAGGAACTTCACCCCGGCGGCCGTCATGCGCTCGTGGTCGCCGGCGAAGTCCTCCGTGTGGAGGAAGAAGCCGACCCGGCCGCCCGTCTGGTTGCCGACCGAGGCCTCCTCCTCCTCGTTCTTCGCGCGGGCGAGCAGCAGCCCGGTGTTGCCGAGGCCGCCGACGCCGGCCGCGCCGCGCGGACGGACGACGACCCAGCGGCTCCCGTCGCCGCGGTCGGTGTCCTCGACCAGCTCGAAGCCGAGGGCGTCGGTGTAGAAGGCGATGGCCTCGTCGTATTCACGGACGACGAGGGTGACGAGTGCGATGGACGGCATTTCCCCAACGTAATACGCGGAAGGGTCGGAACCCACCCGCGTCGACCCGCGTCGTGGTGGGGATGACCCTTGCGGGATGGAGGGTCGGAGCGAGGGTCCGGGGAGGGTCGCCCCGAGGGTCCCCCGACCCGCACCCCGCACCCCGCACCCCGTGCACAGCGCACGTGGGGTGCGGGTCGAGGCGCGGGACGCGGAGGCGCCGCCGGGGGGCGTCCTGCCGATCACGGCGGGCCGCTCGGCGCTCAAGGCGGTCTGATCATCGGCCGGCCTGTCCACGCCCTGCCGTCGATGAGCGGAAACGGGCATAGAGTGACGCGCGTGGACATGCGAACGGTCATCGACGACCTGGTAGAAGAAGCCGAACGGCAGCTGCGCGATCGGACGTGGGTGCCGGAAGGCGCCGACCGCACCGTCGCCGCGAAGGCCGCCGCCGACCTGCGCGCCGCCGTCGGCACCCCGGAGGCCCAGCAGGGCCTGTCCACGGTCGACCGGCTGGCACACCTGCGGGAGGCGCTCGCCGATCTGGCCATCGCCCTCGCCCACGTCCACGGACGCCTGGCCTGGTTCCTCGGCGCGGCCGCCACCGCGCTCACTCCCATCCTGCACTGGCGCGCCCTGCCCGCCGAGGACGGCCCCACCTTCGGCGCCGTCCTCCCGACCCCCCGGCAGTACGCGGAGGCCGAAGAGGCGATCCGCCGGCTCCAGAGCACCCTCGCCGACATCAGCACCGTCTGACACCACCCGGACCGGCGGGGACAGGGACACGGTCGCCCGGACGCGACCCGGCCGGGGCCCCGTCGCCACCCCTGCCCTGCCGCACCACTGGCCCGCTGCCGCGCCCCGGCCTCGATCCCGCCACCGGCCCGCGACGCCCGTCACCGATCGGGGCGCGCGGTGCGAGAATGCGCCGCATGGAGGTCCAGGAGTTCGATCGGCTCGTCGCACGCGCGCAGGCGCTCGCCGCCCCCGGGCGGCGGCGGATCCTCGGGCTCGCCGGCCCGCCCGGCTCCGGGAAGTCCACGCTCGCCGCCCGTCTCGTCGACCGGCTCGACGGGCTCGCCGTGCTCGTCCCGATGGACGGCTTCCACCTGGCCCAGGCGGAGCTGGAGCGGCTCGGGCGGGCGGACAGGAAGGGGGCGCCGGACACCTTCGACGCCGCCGGGTACGCCGCGCTCCTCGCCCGGCTCCGTACCCCCGTCCCCGGCACCACCGTCTACGCGCCCGCGTTCGACCGCTCCCTGGAGGAGCCGGTCGCCGGGGCGATCCCCGTGGCGCCCGAGGTCCCGCTCGTCGTCACGGAGGGGAACTACCTGCTGCACGACGAGGGCGCCTGGGCCGACGTCCTGCCGCTCCTCGACGAGGCCTGGTACCTCGACCTGGACGCCCGGCTCCGGGTGCCCCGGCTCGTCGAGCGGCACGTCCGCTTCGGCAAGGACCGGGCGTATGCCGAGCGCTGGGTCCACGACTCCGACGAGGCCAACGCCCGCCTGGTGGCCCGCGGCCGGGACCGCGCCCACGTCGTCGTGAGGACGGCTTAGCCGGGCACCGTGATTCCGTCCCGTGACCGTGGGCTCGGGGCGGGTCGGCGTACGCGGCCGCCGCGCGTCCGTGGGCGGCTCCGGGCCCACGGCCGAGACCGCGCGTCCTGACGGGCGAGCACCTGCCCCGCCTCCGAGCGGACGGCCCGACGGAAGAGCTCTACGGCGCGCCCGCCCCCTGAAGCGCCGCCGCGTGCTCCGTCGCCGCCACCGCCAGTGCCCGGACCAGCGGGTGCGGCACGGTGCCGTCGCCCGCCAGTTCCGGCTGGAAGAGGGTCGCCAGGAAGAAGGGGTGCGAGGGGAGTTCGGCGACGCGGATGCCGCCCTCCTCGTCCGCGCCCGTGAAGCGCAGGCCGTGTGCCCGCAGGGTGTCCAGGTGGCGGCTGTCCGGGCCGTAGTCGCAGTGGTAGCGCTCCGTCGTCCGCTCCGCGCCGAGCGCCTTCTCGGCGAGCGAGCCGGGGGTGACCCGTACGACCCCCTCGTGGCCCACGAGCGAGCAGGAGAGCGGCGCGATCAGCAGGTCGCCCGGATCGGCCGCCGGATCGTTCTCGGCGTGCGCCGCCCGCTCCAGGCCGCAGACGTCCCGCGCGTACTCGATCAGGGCGTGCTGGAAGCCGGCGCAGGTGCCGAGGAACGGGATGCCGTCCTCGCGGGCCGTACGGATCGCCGCGAGCGCCCCCGCCTCGCTGGCGTACGGGCTCCCCGGCAGCACCCACACCGCGTCGAAGCCCTTCACCGCGCCCGGGGCCTCCGCGTCGACCGTCTGGATCCAGTACGCGTCGAGCGCGAGCCCGTCCCGCTCGGCGAGGGCGTCCAGGAGGACCGGGATGCGGACGTGCGAGCGGACGTGCGGGGAGCGGTCGCCGACCAGGGCGATCCGAGGGGTGTGCGGGGGCGTGTTCGTGTTCGTGGTCATGGTCGCCATGCTGGGCCGCCCCCCTCGTTCACGTCCAACGATGATTCCTGCACTCGCCATCACAAACGCTTATGGGCCTCCCGTTAGGGTGGCCGCATGACGAACGATCACGACTGGGAGACCCGCGTCGCCGCGCTCTGGGAGCGCCTCGACGACCACGAGCCCGCCGACTTCCGCGCCCGCGTCGCCGAACTCGCCGCCGAGCGGCCCGCCGACGATCCGGACGCCGTCTTCGAGCAGGGCGCCGCCCACGACTCCACCGGCATGCCCGAGGAGGCCGTCGCCCACTACGAGCGGGCCCTCGGCCTCGGCCTCACCGGACTGCGCCGTCGACGGGCCGTCATCCAGCTCGCCAGCAGCCTGCGCAACCTCGGCCGCCCCGACCGCAGCGTCGAACTCCTCACCGCCGAGCGGGCCCTCCCCGCCGACCGGCTCGACGCCGACGAGCGGGCGCTCTCCGGAGCCGTCGACGCCTTCCTGGCCCTCGCCCTCGCCGACACCGGCCGCGACCGCGAGGCCGCCTCCCTCGCCCTCGGCGCCCTCGCGCCCCTGCTGCCCCGCTACAACCGCTCCCTCGCGCACTACGCCAAGGACCTCCTGAAGACCCCCTTCGGGTCCTGAACCCATGGACCCGCACCTCCTCCGCACGTACGTCACCGTCGCCCGCCTCGCCTCCTTCTCCGAGGCGGCGCGCGACCTCGGCTACACCCAGTCCGCCGTCTCCCAGCACATCGCCGCCCTGGAGGCCGACCTCGGACTTCCCCTGCTCACCCGGCGGCCCGTCGCCCCCACCCCGGCCGGGGAGCGGCTCCTCGAACACGCCGGGGCGCTGCTGCTCCGCCTCGACGCGGCCCGCGCCGACCTCGACCGGTTCACCGCCGCGCCCCGCGCGACCCTGGACGTCGCCGCCTCCCCGCTCGCCCTCACCGCCCGCGTCCTCGCCGCCCTGCCCGCCACCGGCGTCACCCTGCGCGCCCTGTCCCGCGAGCGGGTGCCCGTCGCCGTCGCCACCGGCGATGCCGACGCCGGGCTCGTCGACGGCATCGCCGCCCCCAGCGACCCGCTGCGGCTGCCCGACGTCGCCCCGCTCGCCGCGACCGGCGTCGCCGACGAACCGCTCGCCGTCGTCCTGCCCGGCCGGCACCCCCTCGCCGCACGCCCCGGACTCCGCCTCGACGACCTCGTCGACGCCCGCTGGCTGGACGCCCCCGCCGCCGGCATCCCCCTCGACCGGCTGCGGGCCGTCCACGGCGGCCCCGCCGGGCGCGGCTTCCGCACCGCCCTGCGCTACGAGGGCACCGACACCCGCACCCTCGGCGCCCTGGCCGCCGCCGGGCACGGACTCGCCCTGCTGCCGCTGTCCGCGACGGACGGCGTCCCCGGCGCGGCCGCCGTCCCCCTGGTCGCGCCCCGGCTCGTCCACCGCGTCGAGCTCCTCCTGCCGGCGGGCGCCCACGGCGAACCGTCCGGGCCCGTGGCCGAGTTCACGGGACGCCTCAAGAGCTGACACCCGCAGTCGCTACCCTGGGCGCAACGGCGACGGAAGGCGGACGGGCGTGGGGTGGCTGCGACGAGGACCCAGAAGGGACGGCGACGACGCACCGAGGGATCCCGAGTTCGCGTACTTCTCCCAGCGCGAGGCCGCGCTCTTCCGCGGCCGGGTCCGCCAGACCTTCGCCGAGCTCGGCCTGGAGGTCACCGTCTACGCCGACCACGTCGTCGACGACAAGGGCCGCCGCTTCGGCCTCGGCAACCTCGCCGCCGTCTGCCACCAGGACCGGCGCGGCCCCCGCGTCTGGCCCGACATGATCGGCCGTCACATCGGTCTCGTCGTCCGCGCCATGGACGGCCCCTCCGCGCTCGACACCCTGCCGCCCGAACAGATCCGCGCCCAGCTCTACCCCCGGATCGTCAGCGGGGACGGCATCGACGCCGGAGCCTTCGGCTATGCCAGGACCGTCGCCCCCGGCCTCTACGAGGTCCTCGCCCTCGACCTGCCCGAGAGCGTCATGATGCTCACCGACGAGGCGCTCGAACGGCTCGGGGACCACGCGCAGCTCCGCGACCGGGCCCTGCGCAACCTGCGCGGACTGCCCGTCGAGGAGCACGAGACCGTCCGCGACGCCGACGGCATGTGCTTCGAGGTCATCCTCGGCGACTCCTTCTACACCGCGAGCCGCGTCCTCGACCTCGACGGCGTCGTCCGGCGGGTCACCGGCCTCCCGCTCGGCGAGCACGGCGCCCTCGTCGCCCTGCCCTTCCGGCACCAGCTCGCCTTCCACCCCATCCGGGACACCTCGATCATCCCGGCCCTCGGCGCGATGGCCTCCTTCGCCGCCGCCGGGTACGAGGACGTGCCGGGTGCCATCAGCCCGTACGTCTTCTGGTGGCGGGGCGGCACGCTCACCCAGCTCAGCGAGCACGACGAGGAGCGGGGCGACCTGCGGATCGTCGTCGGCGACGACTTCCAGGAGCTCCTGGAACGGCTCATCGCCCAGGGGCCCGACCGCCGCTGAACCGGTCGCTCCCGTCCGGTATCCGGTCGCGGCCCGCGTCCCCGCCCGGCAGGATGCTGTACGTCGTACCGGACGATGACGTCGAGGAGAAGCCACCATGCCGAGCACGGACGCCCCCGAAGAGGTCGTGCCCTTCACCGCGGACGACTACCGGGCCCGGATGGCCCGGGCCGTCGAGTCCGCCGCCGACGCCGGACTCGCGGGCGTGCTCGTCGCCCCCGGCCCCGACCTCGTCTACCTCACCGGCTACCAGCCCACCGCGATCACCGAACGGCTCACCGTCCTCGTCCTCGCCGTCGGCCAGGAACCGGTGCTCGTCGTCCCGACCCTGGAGGCGCCCGACGCCGAGAAGGCCGCCGGGGCCGCCGCGCTCACCCTGCGCGACTGGACCGACGGCAAGGACCCGTACGCCGTCACCGCCCCGCTCCTCGACGCCGACGGCCGCTTCGGCGTCAGCGACAACGCCTGGGCCATGCACCTCCTCGGCCTCCAGCAGGCCCTGCCCGGCACCTCGTACGTCTCCCTCACCGAGGCCCTGCCGATGCTCCGCGGCGTCAAGGACGCCCACGAACTGGCCCGGATCGCGGCCGCCGGGGCCGCCGCCGACCAGGCGTACGGCGAGATCCTCAAGGTCCGCTTCGCGGGCCGCAGGGAGACCGACGTCGCCGCCGACCTCGCCCGGCTCCTCATGGAGTCCGGCCACTCGCAGGTCGACTTCACCGTCGTCGGTTCCGGCCCCAACGGCGCCAACCCGCACCACGAGGCCGGCGACCGGGTCATCGAGCGCGGCGACATGGTCGTCCTCGACTTCGGCGGCCTCAAGCACGGCTACGGCTCCGACACCACCCGCACCGTCCACGTCGGCGAGCCCACCGACGAGGAGCGCCGCGTCCACGACCTGGTCCGCGAGGCCCAGCAGGCCGGCTTCGAGGCGGTGCGCCCCGGGGTCGCCTGCCAGGAGGTCGACCGGGCGGCCCGCAAGGTCATCACGGACGCCGGCTACGGCGAGTACTTCATCCACCGCACCGGCCACGGCATCGGCGTCACCACCCACGAGCCGCCGTACATGATCGAGGGCGAGGAGCTCCCCATCGTCCCCGGCATGTGCTTCTCCGTCGAACCGGGCGTCTACCTCCCCGGCCGCTTCGGCGTCCGCATCGAGGACATCGTCACGGCCACCGAGGACGGCGCGGGGCGCCGCTTCAACAACACCCCGCACGAGATGGCCATCGTGGAATAGGGGCTCAGCCGTCCGTGAGGACGATCGCCGACTCGCCGGGGAGGCTGAGCAGTCCGTCCGCCGCCGGCGGCTCGACCGGGTCCCAGGAGGCCAGGACCCGGTCGCGGCCGTTGGAGCCGAGGGGGATCACCACCGGCTCCTTGCCCAGGTTCACGGCCACCCGCAGGTCCCCGCGCCGGAAGACCAGCCAGCGGGCCTCCTCGTCGAAGGCCACCTTCACCCCCGCCAGGTCCGGGTCCGTCAGATCGGGCAGGGTGCGGCGCAGCGCGATGAGCTGACGGTGCCAGGCCAGCAGCCGCTTGTGCGGGTCCCGCTCGCGCTCGGAGCGGTCGAGGACCGAACGGTCGCGGGTGGCCGGCTCCTGCGGGTCGGGCACCTCGTCCTCGGACCAGCCGTGCGCGGCGAACTCCCGCTTGCGGCCCCGCCGTACGGCCTCCGCGAGCTCCGGGTCGGTGTGGTCGGTGAAGTACATCCAGGGCGTGCTCGCCCCCCACTCCTCGCCCATGAACAGCATCGGCACCGAGGGGCCGGTGAGGACGAGCGTCGCCGCGCAGGCGAGCAGCCCGGGGGAGAGCGAGGCCGACAGGCGGTCGCCGAGGGCCCGGTTGCCGATCTGGTCGTGCGTCTGCGCGTAGCCCAGGAAGCGGTGGGCGGGGGTGCGCTCCCGGTCCACCGGGCGCCCGTGGTGACGGCCGCGGAAGGCGGAGTACGTGCCGTCGTGGAAGAAGACGCGGGTGAGGGTCTTGGCCAGCGCCGCCATCGGGGCGCGCGCGAAGTCGGCGTAGTAGCCCTGGTCCTCGCCGGTCAGGGCGGTGTGCAGGGCGTGGTGGAAGTCGTCGTTCCACTGGGCGTGCACCCCGAGCCCGCCGAGCGTGCGCGGGGTGGTCGTGCGCGGGTCGGCGAGGTCGGACTCGGCGATCAGGAAGTGCTGGCGGCCCTGCTCCTTCGCCAACTCGTCCACGGCCGCCGACAGTTCCTCCAGGAACGTCAGCGCCCGGGTGTCGGCGAGGGCGTGCACCGCGTCGAGCCGCAGCCCGTCGATCCGGTAGTCCCGCAGCCAGGCGAGCGCACTCCCCAGGAAGTACGCCCGGACCTCGTCCGAACCCGGCGCGTCCAGGTTCACCGCCGCGCCCCACGGCGTGTGGTGGGTGTCGGTGAAGTACGGCCCGAAGGACGGGAGATGGTTACCCGACGGGCCCAGGTGGTTGTGCACCACGTCGAGGACCACGCCCATGCCGAGGCCGTGCGCCGCGTCCGTGAACCGCTTCAGCGCCTCCGGTCCGCCGTACGGCTCGTGGACCGCCCACGGCGCCACCCCGTCGTACCCCCAGCCCCGCACCCCGGGGAACGGGCACAGCGGCATCAGCTCCACATGGGTGATGCCGAGGCCCGCGAGCTCCCCGAGCCGCGCGGCCGCCGCGTCGAGCGTGCCCTCCGGGGTGAAGGTGCCGACGTGCAGCTCGTACAGGACGGCGCCGCGCAGCCGCAGCCGCGGGGAGGAGTGGCGCCAGGCGTACGCCGAGTGGTCGACGACCGCGCTCAGGCCGTCGGGCCCGTCGGGCAGCCGGCGCGAGCGCGGGTCGGGCAGCACGGGCCCGCCGTCGAGCGAGAAGCCGTACCGGTCGCCGTCCTCGGCGGGCACCACGCCCGTCCACCAGCCGTCCCGTTCGGCGTCCCGGTCCAGGGGGTGGTCGGAGCCGTTCAGCTCCAGCGTCACCCGGTCACGGGCGCTCGGCGCCCACACCTCGAAGAGCACGGGAATCCCCTCGTCGACGGTCCACTCACTCCACCACCGCGACCATCCTGGCAGTCAGGACCCCGACTCGCCCGGCGCGTCCCACACGTAGTTGACCGCGCGCTCGAACGTCACGTAGCCCGCCCGGGCGAAGGACGCCGCCATCGGCACGTTCCGCAGGTCCGTCGCCGCACGGATCCGGGGCACGCCGGCGGCGGCCAGGATCCGGGTCCCCTCCGCCAGGATGTCGTCGACGTACCCGTGCCCGCGGTGGGCGGGCAGCACACCGAGGTACGCGATGACGTGGTGGTAGTTGTTCCGCGCGGGCACGACGAAGCCGACCGGCTCGCCGCTCCCCGGCAGTTCGGCGACGCGCCACCACGCGCGCGGCGAGGAGTAGCGCGCGAGCTCCTCGTCGTGGTGCAGCTCCGCCGCCTCCCGCGCCGACAGGCCGGAGGCCAGGCCGGCCCGGCCGTGCGCGTCGAGCGTGCCCTCCATCACCGGCGTCATCAGCGCGAGGAGGTCCTCGCGGTCCCTGACGGGACGGAACTCCAGACGGTCCGTCGGCTCCGGTACGGGGGTGCCGGGGCGCCACTCCAGGCGCAGCCGCTCGACCAGCGGGCGGGCGCCCGTGCGCTCCAGGACGGAGAACAGGGACTCCAGGCGGGACCGGGTCTCGGGGACCTCGCGCCAGTCGGCCGGGAGGAACCGTATGTACTCGGGGCGCCGGGCGTCCCCGACCACGTCGGCCGTCGCCGTCCGCAGGAGCCGCAGGCCCACCTCGGCGCGCTCCTCGGCGGACAGCTCGGGGGCCAGGTCGAAGACGTCCAGCATCTGCGGTGCGGCGCCCGCCGTGCCCGTCCACCAGGCGACCCGGCCGAGGAGCCGGTCGCCGTCGAGCGCCACCCACATCCAGGAGGGCAGGCGCCGGCCGGTGGCGAGGTCGTCGGCGAGCTCGTGGTCGAGCGAGTACGTGAGGCGCAGGAAGAGGTCGAGCTCCTCCGGTCCGGCGAGCCGGCGGACGTACAGGCCGGGGACGAGGGAGGAGGACGGGGCGGCGGCGACGCCGTGCGGGTCGTGAGGGTCGTGCCCCTCGTGGTGCGGGTCGTGCGTGGACGAAGAAGACGTGGTCACGTCTGGGTTCCCCCGGGGGTCTCTGGTGTGAGGACGCCAGACCGTAACAGCGATCCGTCACGACTGTGTACGGAGTTTCCCCAGGCCCGGGGCCCTTCTGGACACTTCGGGCCCGACGGACCGACAATCTCGGATGTGACGACCCCTTTCGAGCTTCCGGCGAACTCCCCTCGGCTGACCGACGCCGAGCGGGACCGCGCGCTGGGGCTGCTCCGTGAGGGTGCCGCCCAGGGCCGCCTCTCGCACGACACCTTCCTCTTCCGGATGGAGCGCGCGCTCCAGGCCCGCCGGCCGGACGAACTCGCCCTGCTCACCGCCGACCTGCGGACCGAGGGCACCTGGACCCGGCGGGTGGTCGGCGCGGTGGAGCGGATGTCCGCCTTCACGGCGCGGATCGGGCGGGCCTGGAGCGCGGAGCGGCTCCCGAAGCTGCTGCTGCCCCAGCCCGGCCCGTACCCGCTGCGGATCGGGCGCGACCCGGTCAACGGACTGCGGCTCAGCCACGAGACGGCCTCCCGGCTGCACGCCGAACTCTCGCTGCAGGGCGGGATGTGGGTGCTGCGCGACCTCGGCTCGACCAACGGCACCACCGTCAACGGACGGCGGGTCACCGGCGCCGTGGTCGTGCGGGCGGGCGACGTGGTCGGCTTCGGCCAGATGACCTTCCGGCTGTCGCACGGCTGACCCCCGCGTTCACCCGTTCGGCGGTACGTGGCGGGCGGTGCGGGACCCGCGGTGATGGGCTGGGCAGACGCGCGCCACGATCTCCGGCCGCGCCACCCACCGCCGATCGACAGGGGGCGAGATGAGCGACGCGCCGAACCGCCGGCCGGACCGGAGCGAGCGGCCGGAGGAGTCCGGGGACCCCTGGAAACGTCTGCCGTCGATGGCTCCGGCGGCCCCGTCGGCCGTGGCCCCCACGAAGCCGCTCCGGCGGCCCGGCGGCCCCCCGGCCGGCAGCCCTGTCGGTGCTCCCGCCGCGTCTGGGGCGGGCGGGCCGGGCCGTGGCCCCGGCGCGGCGTCCGGCTCCGGCGTTCCGGCCCGTGCCCCCGGCGCCGGACGCGTACCGACCCCGGTCGGCCCGGCCTCCGCCGGGCCCTTCCCGCCCGGCGGACGGACCGTCGCGCCGAGCCCCCTCGACCCCGGCGCCTCGCTGGACCCGCACGGGATCCACCGGACCCTGCGCGAGGAGTTCCCGCTCACGTACGACCCGCTGCTGCGGGCCTGGGTCCTCAGCCGGTACGCGGACGTGGCCGCCGCGCTCACCGACGAACGCTTCACGCACGGACACCGGCCCGGCGACCCGCCGTGCGCGCGGGCCCACGTCGACGTCGACGTCGAGGCCCTGCGCGCCGTCACCGAACGCACCGCCTACGTCCTGGCCCGCCGGATCGCCGAACGCTCCCAGGCGGACCTGGTCGCCGACTTCTGCCACTGGCTGCCGGCCGGCACCGTCGCCGCGGCCGTCGGCGTGCCCTACCGCGACATGATGCGGCTCGTCCGCGGCCGGGCGGCGGGCGCGCTCGCGGGGGAGTGCGGCGGCCAGATCGCCGTACGGGAGAAGGCGCTCGCCTCCTTCCTCGGCAACGTCCTCGCCGACCCCGACCTGGTCGTCGCGCTCCGCGACGCGCCCGCCGGTCTGGTCGCCCGCGCCTGGACCGAGTCGCTGCGCCGGGACCCGCCCGTGCAGATCGCGGTGCGCCGCACCGGCGCCGAGGTGCCGGTGAGCGGCGGCGTCGTCCCGGCGGGCGCGTCCGTCGCCCTGCTCGTCGGCTCGGCGGGCCGCGATCCCGATCGCTTTCGCGAACCCGACCGCTTCGATCCGTTCCGCGACGACCCGGGCCAGCTCACCTACGGGGCCGGTTTCTGCCCGGCGGTCCTCCTCGCCGGGTTCGAGGCGGAGTACGCCCTGCGGGCCCTCTTCACGGCCATGCCCCGCCTGCGTCTGGCCGACGGTTTCCGTCCCGTCTTCACCGGGCTGATCACCCGGGCGCCCCGGAGCCTGATCGTCCGGCCGGGTGGTTGAGGGGTCCTCCGGCCGATGTGAGAAGGTGACGTGCGCTCGTCAACGGGTGCACGTCATTCCACTTTCCACGGGGATTCACATATGAATATGCGTCATGTCCGCGCGATCGCCGTCTTCGGCATCGCGGTCGTCGCCCTGACGGGCGCCCGCGGCTCGCACGGCGGCAGCTGCGGCGGCAGCTCCGGCAGCCACAGCAGCAGCAGCGGCAGCCACCACGACGACGACGGCACCACGGGCAGCAGCTCCGGTGGTTCCGTGCCCGGCGGCTCCAGCAGCTCGAACAAGGCCTCGCGCGACATCACCATCGACGAGTGCAAGTTCGACCCGGCGACGAAGAACCTCGTCGCCCGGATCACCATCAAGAACGACGGCCTGCTGGACTACGACTACGACGTCACGATGAAGTTCACCGGCGCCGCCGGTGGCACCGCCGTCCCGGCCACCGCGACGAAGACCGCCGTCGCGGTCGCGGCCGGCGCCTCCCAGAGCGCCGAGCTGACCACCTCGTACCCGGGATCCGGCGACGGCTCCGAGTACACCAGGTGCGAGGTCACCCGCGCCTCCCGCTCCTGATCACCCCCGGCTCCCCGACGGGACCCGGTCCGCGGACGCGGCCGGGTCCCGTCGGGGAGCGCCAGACGGAGGCGAGCAGGAGGACGCCGGGGAGGACTCCGGCGGTCACCCTGACGGCGGTGACGGGGGCGTCGAGCGCCGCCAGCACCAGGCCCGCCGCGCCGCAGGCGGTGAGCCCGGCGGCGAGGACGTGGAGCGCGGGTCTGCGCCAGGCCACCGCCAGGCCGAAGAAGTGCACGCCGACCACGAAGGCGATCCAGCCCACGGCCGCCTGCGGGACGTGCAGCACACGGCTGATCACCAGGAGCCCGGCCGCGAGGCCGAGGACCTCCGCCGCCACCACGTACCAGTAGCGGCGCCCGAAGCCGACGCCGGCGCCGGGCGCGACGGCGGTCCCGGCCGCCGGCACGGCCCGGCCGCGACGGCGGCCGAACACGACCACGCCCAGGAACGCGGCGATCGCGAGGAGGCGCAGCGGCGTCGCGACCGCCGTCGGCAGGGCGCTCGCGTTGGCCTGGACGAACACGAGCCCGAAGGCGGCGCCGATGAGCCGGCCGGTTTGGTCCTTTGTCATGATCATCAGCTTGTCATGGAGGGGAACAGCCGTTCACTCCGCCCGTGCCAGCAGCGCCACCGGCCGCTCCTCGAACAGCTCCGCCAGCTTCACCTCCGTCGCCGGACCGCCCGTGAACTCCCGCACCCCGTCGAGCGCGTCGACCCACCGCCCCTCGGGCAGCACCAGCTCCGTGTCCTGCCAGCCGCCCGCCCGGGCGAGCCGCAGCGAGAGCCGGGTCACGGCCGTGACCACCCGGCCGGAACGGGCGAAGGCCAGACAGTGCGCGGCCGCCGGGCCCTCCGCCGTCAGCGGGACGTACGTGCCGCCCGCCCCGAAGGCCTCCGGGTGCGCGCGCCGCAGCCCCAGCGTCGCCCGGACCAGGGCGGTCCGCTCGTCCTCCGGGCCGACCGCGAACGGCGCCCGGTTGTCCGGGTCGACGAGCGCCCGGTACTCCCGCTCCGTGTTCTGGTACAGCTCCGGCACCCCCGGCATCGTCAGCTGGACGAGCGCGGCCCCGAGCGCGTGCGCCCGGACGTGCGGCTCCAGGGCGAAGGCCGCCTCCGAGGCCGTCCGGAGCGGGATCCGGCCGGGCCCGGCCGCCGCGAACTCGGCCACCGCCCGCTCGTACTCCTCGTCCGGCTCCGTCCAGCTGGTCCGCAGCCCCGCCTCCCGCACGGACTTGAGGATCGCGGGCACCAGCCGGTCCGGGTCCGGGGCGCCGAGCCCGAAGGCCGTCTGCCAGGCCGTCCACGCCACGTGCGGATCGGGCGCGGGCACCCCCGCGACCTCCGCGAGGAGCTCCGCCCACACCTCCGGGCACTGGGAGAGCACCGCGATCCCGGCCCGGACGTCCGCGCTGCGCTTGGTGTCGTGTGTGGAGAGCACGGTGCCGGTGCCGGGCCAGTCCCGGGCGATCCGCAGGCAGTACGCGTGGAACTCCTCCACCGGCACCGCCGGGCGCCCCGCGTCGCCGCCGACCTCGTTCGCGGAGAGCAGCGGCGTGTACCGGTAGAAGGCGGTGTCCTCCACGGACTTGGCCCGCAGCGCGGACGAGGTCTGCGCGAACCGCGCGCGGAACGCCCGGTGTTCGGGCCCGTCGCCGCGCCTGCCGAGCGCCAGGTCCCGTACGGCGTCGACCGCCGTCGCCTCCTCCGGCACCGCGAACGCGGCCTTCGCGCCGCGCGCCGCCTCCGCGGTCAGCACCTCCTCGCCGCCGGTCCGGTAGGGGCGGTAGACGGGGACCCGGACGAGGAGCTCCCGGATCGCGGTGCGCAGCGCCCAGGGGGCGTGGTCCCGCAGCTCGGGGTCGACGGCGCAGATCCGGCCGGCGATCCGGGTCAGCGCGGCTGTCTCGGCGGCCAGGTCGTGGCCGACCACCTCGTACGCGGCGCGGCGCGCGGTCGCCTCCCAGTGCCCGCCGCGGTCTGCGGCCTTCCCGACGAACTCCCGGTACGCGTCGGCGAGTTCGTCGGCGCCCACCGGGTCGGTGAAGACGCCGTCGAGCTGCCGCAGCGCGTCGTACCCGGTGGTGCCCGCGACCGGCCAGGCGGCGGGCAGCGTCTCGGGCCCGGTGAGGATCTTCTCGACGACCGTCCAGCACCGCCCGCCGGTCGCCGCCGCCAGGTCCTCCAGATAGCCCTGCGGATCGGCGAGCCCGTCCGGGTGGTCGATGCGCAGCCCCTCGATCACCCCGTCCCCGACCAGCTCCACGATCTTCGCGTGGCTCGCCGCGAACACCTCGGGGTCCTCCACCCGCACCCCGATCAGGTCCGAGATGGTGAAGAAGCGGCGGTAGCCGAGCTCGGTCCGGGCGAGCCGCCACCAGCCGAGCCGGTACCACTGGGCGTCGAGCAGCTCGTCGAGCGGCAGCCCCTCGGTGCCCGCGCGGAGCGGGAACTCCTGGCCGTCCAGGTGCAGGGACCCGTCCAAGACCCGGAACCGGTCCCGCACCTCCGGGAGCCGCGCGGGCAGCACCGGGAGCAGCACCCGGCCGTCCCCGGCGCGCCAGTCGATGTCGAACCAGCGGGCGTACGGCGAGTCGGGGCCCTCGCGGAGCACGGCGCGCAGCGCGTGGTTGTGGCGCGGGGAGGCCGCCATGTGGTTGGGCACCAGGTCCACGACGAGCCCGAGGCCGTGCGCCCGCGCGGTCGCCGCCAGGGCCCGCAGCCCCTCCTCGCCGCCCAGTTCGGCCCGTACCGAGCGGTGGTCGGTGACGTCGTAGCCGTGGGTCGAGCCGGGCACCGCCTCCAGGACGGGGGAGAGGTGCAGATGCGAGACCCCGAGGCCCGCCAGGTACGGCACGGCGCGCTCGGCGGCCGCGAACGGGAACTCCGGCTGGAGCTGCAGCCGGTAGGTCGAGGTGGGGGGAATGGGCGTCATGCGAACGTACGTACCCCGTCGGGAGGCTTCTGTGTCATCGCCCCATGCACCCGTTCGTGTGCATCGCGTTACGTTCGCGTGATGCTCCGGACGTATCGCGACACGTTGTCCCTGCTCGGCCCGGCCCTGCCGGTCGTCTCCTTCCTCGGCCGGCTGCCCACCGCCATGTGCCAGCTCGGCAGTCTGCTCCTGGTCGCCGAGACCAGCGGCTCGCTCGCCGTCGCGGGCCTCACGGGCGGGGCGCTCGCCGCCGGGCAGACCGTCGCCGGGCCCGTCATCGGCCGGCTCGCCGACCGGCACGGCCAGCGCGGGATCGTCCTCGCCGCCTCCCTCGCCAACGCGGTCGCCGTCACCGCCCTGGTCCTCGCCGCCCTCGCCGGGGCCGCCACCGGCCCGCTCATGGCGCTCGGGGCGCTCGCCGGGGCCACCGTCCCGCAGGTCGGGCCGCTGGCCCGGACCCGCTCCGTGGCCCTCGCCCGGCGCGCCGGCGCGGACGACCGGCTCGTCGGCGCGGTGCTCTCCTTCGAGGGCACCCTCGACGAGGTCTCCTTCGTCCTCGGCCCGGCCTTCGTCGGCCTCGCCGCCGCCTTCGCCCACCCCGCGGCCGCGCTCCTCCTGGCGGCGCTGCTCCTCACCGTCTGCGGGACGGCCTTCGCCCTCCACCCGACGGCCCGGGCGACCGCCCCCGCGGCGCCGGTCGTCTCCACCCGTACGGGTGCCGCCGAACGGACGCGGCTGCCCGGGTCCGCGTACGCCCTGCGGGGCACGATGGTCCTCCAGGGCGCCATGTTCGGCGCCTCGCAGGCCGGGATCACCGCCCTCACCGAGGAGCTCGGCGCGCCCGCCCAGGCCGGGCTCGTCTACGCGGCCATGGGCGTCATGAGCGCCGCCGTCGGCCTCTCCATGGCCGCCGTGCCCGCCCGGATCGGACTCGCGACCCGCTGGCGCGCCGCCACCGCCGGGCTCGTCCTCCTCTCCGTACCGCTGCTGTTCGTCGGCTCCCTGGCCGCCCTGTACGCGGTCGTCGTCGTCCTCGGCGCCGCCTACGCCCCGCACCTGATCACCGTCTTCGGGCTCACCGAGCGGACCGTGCCGGCCGCCCGGCTCGCCGAGTCGATGGCCTTCCTCACCAGCGGGATCGTGGGCGGCCAGGCCCTCGCCCTCGCCCTCTCCGGCCGGCTCGCCGAAGGCCACGGCGCCCCCGCCGCCTTCGCGGTGGCGGTGGGAGCGGCCGTGGCCTGCGCGGCGCTGTCCTGGACGGTCCGGGTCACCCCTCCCGCGCGGGAGCTCAGGCCGGCCGGCGCAGTACGGCCAGGCTGAGCGGCGCCAGCGTCACCCGTTCGCCGCCCGCCAGCTCCGGGCCCTCCCGCGGCGGCATGCCCTCCGGGTCCGAGGTGTCCACCACCATGCGCCAGCAGCGCCCGTGGCTGTCCGGCACCGCGAACTCCAGCTCCTTCGAGGAGGCGTTGAACATCAGCAGGAAGGAGTCGTCGGCGATCCGCTCGCCCTGCGGGCCCGGCTCCGAGATGGCGTTGCCGTTGAGGAAGACGGTCAGCGCCTGGGCGTGCGCCGCCTGCCAGTCGCGGGAGGTCATCTCCTCGCCCTCGGGCGTGAACCAGGCGATGTCGGTCAGCTCGTCGTGGGTGCCCTCCACCGGCCTGCCGTGGAAGAAGCGGCGGCGCCGGAAGACCGGATGGTCCCGGCGCAGCCGGACCATCGCCCGGGTGAACCGCAGGAGCGTGGAGTCCGCCTCGTCGTTCTCCTTCGGCCACCGCACCCAGGAGACCTCGTTGTCCTGGCAGTACGCGTTGTTGTTGCCGCCCTGCGTCCGCCCGAACTCGTCGCCGTGGCTGAGCATCGGCACGCCCTGCGAGAGCATCAGCGTGGCGAGGAAGTTGCGCATCTGGCGGGCGCGCAGCTCGGCGATCCCCACGTCCTCGGTCTCGCCCTCCGCCCCGCAGTTCCAGGAGCGGTTGTAGCTCTCGCCGTCCCGGTTGCCCTCGCCGTTCGCCTCGTTGTGCTTGTCGTTGTACGAGACGAGGTCGCGCAGGGTGAAGCCGTCGTGGCAGGTGACGAAGTTGACCGAGGCGAGCGGGCGCCGCCCGTCGTCCTGGTACAGGTCGGAGGAGCCGGTGAGCCGGGAGGCGAACTCGGCGAGGGTGCGCGGCTCGCCGCGCCACAGGTCCCGCACGCAGTCCCGGTACTTGCCGTTCCACTCGGTCCACAGCGGCGGGAAGTTGCCCACCTGGTAGCCGCCCTCGCCCACGTCCCACGGCTCGGCGATCAGCTTCACCTGGCTGACCACCGGGTCCTGCTGCACCAGGTCGAAGAACGAGGACAGCCGGTCCACCTCGTGGAACTGACGGGCCAGGGTGGCCGCCAGGTCGAAGCGGAAGCCGTCCACGTGCATCTCGGTCACCCAGTACCGCAGGCTGTCCATGATCAGCTGGAGCACGTGCGGGGAGCGCATGAGCAGCGAGTTCCCGGTGCCGGTGGTGTCCATGTAGTACCGGCGGTCGTTCGCGAGCCGGTAGTACGAGGGGTTGTCCAGGCCGCGGAAGGAGAGCGTCGGACCCAGGTGGTTGCCCTCGGCCGTGTGGTTGTAGACCACGTCCAGGATGACCTCGATGCCCGCCTGGTGCAGCGCCCGGACCGCCGACTTGAACTCCAGGACCTGCTGGCCCCGGTCGCCCCAGGACGCGTAGGCGTTGTGCGGGGCGAAGAAGCCGATCGTGTTGTAGCCCCAGTAGTTGGAGAGCCCCGCGTCCACGAGCCGGTGGTCGTTCACGAACTGGTGTACGGGCATCAGTTCGAGCGCGGTCACGCCCAGTTCCTTCAGATGGCCGATGACCGACGGGTGCGCGAGCCCCGCGTACGTCCCGCGCAGCTCCTCCGGAAGGTCCGGGTGGAGCATCGTGAGGCCCTTCACGTGGGCCTCGTAGATCACCGTGTGGTGGTACTCGGTGCGCGGGCGCCGGTCGTCGCCCCAGTCGAAGTACGGGTTGACCACGACCGAGGCCATGGTGTGCGGGCCCGAGTCGAGGTCGTTGCGCGCGTCGGGCCGCCCGAACGGGTAGCCGTAGACCGCCTCGCCCCACTTGATCTGCCCCGACACCGCGCGGGCGTACGGGTCGAGCAGCAGCTTCGCCGCGTTGCAGCGCAGCCCGCGCTCCGGCGCGTACGGGCCGTGCACGCGGAACCCGTACCGCTGACCGGGCATCACGCCCGGCAGATAGGCGTGTCGTACGAACGCGTCGGTCTCGCGCAGTTCCACCGCCGTCTCCGAGCCGTCGTCGTGCAGCAGACACAGCTCGATCCTGTGGGCGGCCTCCGAGAAGACCGCGAAGTTGGTTCCCGCTCCGTCATAGGTGGCGCCCAAGGGGTACGCCTGTCCCGGCCAGACCTGCATGGATACGACTCTTCCTCTTCTGTCCGGGTTTTATAGGTCTTCTTCGGCCAGATCCTGCCCGAAAGAGTGGCAACCTCCTAGGACTTCGCCCCGTCCTACCGGGTGACCGCAGACCAAGAGGGGGACAGAGGGGGAAGTGTGTACGAAATAGCGCGCCGCCACCTGGGGAAGGTGGTGGCCGGAGCGGCCATGGCGGTGACGGGAACCGCCGTCGCGGTCGCGATCAGCCTGCCGGGATCAGCAGGGGCGAACGATTCCGCCGGGCCGGGGGGTTCCACCGGGGCCGTCGGCGCCGCCGGGGTCCCCGGAGCGACGGCGGGCGGCGGCTCGGCCGGTGACACCGGGCAGGGGGAGACCGGAGACCGGGCCGAGGGATCCGCGCCGCCGCCGGCCACCGTGGCCCCGCCCGCGGCCGAGGGGGAGAAGGGCGTCGGAAGCGACCCGCTCACGGACGACGAGCTCGCCCGGGCCGAGGCGCTGGCGCTGGCCCCGCCCGCCGCCACCGCCCAGCAGGACGTCACGGGCGGCAGGGGCCCCCAGCGCCTCGGCACCCGGCTCGCCGACCCGGTCCCGGGCGACGACTCGCGCCGCGCCGAGGTCCGCCTCTACGACTACGGGCGGGACGAGCTCGTCACCAAGACCGTCAACCTCGACACCGGCAAGGTCGAGAGCTCTGGAGCGCAGCGCGGGGTCCAGCCCTCCGCCCACCCCGACGAGCTGCGCGAGGCCCTGGAGCTGATCCTCGCCGGCCCGCTCGGCAAGGGCGTCAAGGAGGACTACGAGGACGCCACCGGCAAGGAGCTGACCTCCACCGAGCAGCTGTGGTTCAACGGCGACGTCTACCGCACCTACCGCGAGAGCAAGGTGCCCGCGGCGCTCGCCCGCTGCGGGGAGCACCGGTGCGTCCGGCTCGTCACCAAGGTCCTCAACGGGGCCTGGATCGACACCCGGAACCTGGTCGTCGACCTCTCCGCGAGGACCGTCACCCGCGTCGGCTGACCACCGGCCCGGCCACTCCACAGCCTCACGACACGCACGAGGGAGTACGTCCCCATGTCCATCCAGCGAATCCGGAACGGGCGCACCCGCAAGCGGGGCGCGGTCCTGACCGCCGCCGCCCTGCTCGGCACCGCCACGGCCGCCGCCGGCCCCGCGGCCGGCGCCACCGCCGCACCCAACCCGCCCGCCCCGACGCGCGCGGCGCACTCCGTGATGCCCGACTGCTCGGCCGCGTACCGCATCACGCAGAAGCTCGACGGCGGCACCACCTGGCGCATGTGCTGGCGGTACGACACCGACGCCGGGCTCACGCTCGACCGGGTCACCTACCAGCCGCCCGGCGCCGCCGCCCCCATCAAGGTCCTCAACAGCGCCCGGCTCGCCCAGATCCACGTGCCGTACGACGACGGCGGCGCCGAGTACGACGACCTCACCGGCGCCGGCTTCGGCTGGGGCCTGCAGAACCTCAAGCCGGCCGAATGCCCCGGCGGCACCATCACCACCGTCAAGGTGGCCGAGGTCGGCGACGTCAAGGGCCTGTGCACCACCACGCGGGCGCGCGGGCACGCGTACCGCATGGCCAGCGACGGCGGCTCCAAGGTCTGGCAGGCCCAGGCCAAGGACCTGCTCGTCTACACCGTCAACAAGGTCGGCTGGTACGAGTACATCACCGAGTGGCGCTTCACCGCCGACGGCACCATCGGCGCCAACGTCGGAGCCACCGGCAGCCTCTCGCCCGTCGACTACAACGCCACCGACGGACGCGGCTGGCCCCTCGGCAAGGGGGCCCGCGGCTACGCCACCAGCCACGCCCACAACGTCTTCTGGAAGCTCGACTTCGGCCTCGACGGCTCCACCAAGGACCGGATCGAGCAGTTCGACTCCACCGTCACCGCGCCCCCCGCGGGCGGCGGCGGACCCACCGTGAAGACCAAGCGCACCGTCGTCACCAAGGAACTCGCCGGCGACGCCAAGAACATGCGCTGGTGGCGAGTGGTCAGCGGCACCGGCAAGAACGCCGACGGCCACGCCCGCTCGTACGAGATCGTGCCCGGTCACACCGACACCCACGCGGGCCGCGGCTTCACCAGGCACGACGTGTACTTCACCCAGTCCCGCGCCTGCGAGAAGTTCGCGAGCAACAACATCGGCGGCTGCGCGGCCGGCGCCGGAGACAGCGTGGACGAATGGGTCAACGGTGAGACTCTGACCAAACCGTCCGTGTGGGTCAACATCGGGTTCCACCACATCGCCCGGGACGAGGACCAGCAGCCGATGCCGGTCCACTGGCAGGGCTTCCAGCTCGCGCCCAGGGACGTAACCGCTATGAATCCGCTCACTCCGGCCGATCTCGCCTCCCAGAACGGGCAGCCCGATCTGGGGAGTTGAGGAAGCAGCCTGACGATCCTGCTGCACCGCCTCCCGCTCGCGGAGTACCCTTCCTTGATCGTTGTCACATGGTCATCCTGTCCGCCGGAACGGGTGTCCGGGAGCAGAAGGCGGTGCGCGGGTGAGCTCGGGAGGTCTGGAGCTGCCCCCAGGCGACGCGGGTCACGAGGAGGGTCCGACCGACCCCGTGGAGGCGCCGCCGGGCACGGCCGTGCCTCCGGGCGTCGTCCTGCCGCCGGGCGGGGCCGTGCCGCCCGGCACGGTCACCGTCGGGCGGCCGGTGGAGATAGGGGCGGAGCTCGACTGGGGCCCCGAGGCCTGGAGCGAGGTCCGCACCCGCGCCCAGCGCGCCGGCCGTGCCTACATCTGGCTGAACCTGGTCGAACAGCGGCTGCGCGCCGTGGTCGCCGCCGTCCTGCGGCCCGTGTACGAACCGGTGCACGGCGAGGAGTGGGTGGTGGCCGCGGCCGGACCCGCCGGCCAGGAATGGGTCCAGCGGGCCGTCGCCGTCCGCGAGGTCTCCCGGCGCAAGGGCTACCTCCTGGACCCGGCCGACGACAACGTGCTGAGCTTCCTCACGCTGCCGCAGCTGCGCGAGCTGATGGTCCAGCACTGGCCCTGCTTCGAGCCCTACTTCGACGACCGGCGCGAGGTCGAGCTCGCCCTCGACGAGCTGGAGGTCACGCGGAACGTGGTCTCCCGCAACCGGGCCCTCTCGCTGACCGTCCTCGCCCAGTCCGAGCGGGCCTCCGCCCGCATCCTGGAGATCCTCGGCGGCGGCGCCGGGGTGCCGTCCGCCGACCGGCTGCCCGTAGACGCGGTCGAGGACCTCGTCGGCGACCGGTACGCGGACGTCGTCTCCGTCCACCCCGACCGGGTCCGGCTGCAGCGACAGCTGCCCGCCGAGGACCTCTTCGGCGGCGCCCGCCGCCTCGACGCCACCGGCATAGGCCTCAACCTGCTCGTGCAGAACTTCTCCGGCCGCCGCATGGTCCGGCTCGCCGAGTCCGGCTGCCGCACCCGGCTGCTCTTCCTCAACCCCGCGAGCAGCGCCGTCAAGCGCCGCGAGCGCGAACTCGGCCTGAAGAAGGGCGAGCTGAGCCGCTCGGTCGAGATGAACATCCTGCACATGCGCCGGGTCCGCTCGAAGCTGCGCGATCCGGGCGCCTTCCAGATCCACGTCTTCGACGAGACCCCGCGCTTCACCGCCTATCTGGTGGACGGCGACGGGCCGGACGGCGTGGGGGTCGTCCAGTCGTACCTGCGCCGGGCCCGGGGCATGGAGGCGCCGGTCCTCGTCCTGCGCGGCGGCGGCCGGAACGTCGTCCGGCACGGACAGTCCACCCGTGACGGAGATCACGGACTTTTCGAGACGTACCGGGAGGAATTCGAGTCGGTCTGGCTCGACTCCCGGCCCGTCTCCTGATCCGGCCGGCCGGTCTTCCGCCCCGTTCCCGGGGGTGGCCGGGGACGTTGTCAGTGGTGCGTGCGAGGGTGGTCAGCACCACGGGGGAGATCACGTAAGGAGGACCCGATGGCTTGGCACGGCTCGACCCTTGTCGGCTTCGACCTGGAGACGACCGGCACCGAACCGCTGGAGGCCCGGATCGTCACGGCCTCGATCGTCGAGGTCGACGGCGGGGGGCAGGTCAGGCGGCGGCGGGACTGGCTCGCCGACCCGGGCGTCCCCATCCCGGAGCAGGCCGCCGCGATCCACGGCATCAGCACCGAGCGCGCCGCGGCCGAGGGCCGGCCGGCCCGCGAGGTCGCCGACGAGATCGCGAAGGCCCTCGCCGCCTACTGGCAGGACGGCGTCCCGGTCGTCGCGTACAACGCCTCCTTCGACCTCACGCTCCTCGCCGCCGAGCTGCGCCGCCACGGACTGCCGTCCCTCGAGGAGCGGCTCGGCGGGGCCGCCATCGGCCCGGTCGTCGATCCGTACACGATCGACCGGGCCGTCGACCGCTACCGACGCGGCAAGCGCACCCTGGAGGCGGTCTGCGGGGAGTACGGCGTGGTGCTCGAAGCCGCCCACCAGGCCGCCGCCGACGCGCTCGCCGCCGTCCGGGTCGCCGTCGCGATAGCCGAGCGGCACCCGCAGGTGGCCGGTCTGGACCCGGCCGAGCTGCACGAGCGCCAGATCGGCTGGTACCGCGTCTGGGCCGAGGGCCTCCAGGCCTTCCTGCGCGGCAAGGGCGACGCGGAGGCGGTCGTCGACTCCGCGTGGCCCCTGCGCACGGCGGTCGCGGCGGCCTGAGGCCCGTCGTCCGGGTCAGCCCAGCGGCAGCGTCAGGTGCGCGGCCCCCTCGTCGGTGGAGACGATCGTGGTGGTGCTGCTGTCGGCGCCGGCGTCGGTGAGGGCGTCGGAGTAGAGCTGGTCCTTGCTGTTGACCACGAGCATGAGGCGGTGGCCCGCGGCCACGTCGTAGCCCGCGGCCTGGAGCCTCCAGGTGGCGATGCGGTCCTGTCCGGGGGTCAGGTCCGTCAGGGTGAGCGGCTCGTGGGTGATGATGCGGGCCGTGTCGTCGGAGGCGACGTCGAAGAGGTAGGCCACCAGCGTCGTCGACTCGGTGGTGCTGCGGACCGTGAGGGTGAGCTCGGGGACGCCCCGGACGCGGCGGCCCGTGCCGTCCGCGCCGGCCTGGAGGGGCGCGCTGGTCCAGACGGCGAGGTGCTGCCGGTCGAACTTGCCCGTGGGGTACGTCTTCGGGTCGCCCCTCCATTCGGCCTGGCCGGTGGTGACGAGGGCGTCGACCGCGGTGGCGTCCGTGATCCGCCCCGCCGTGAACTCCCTCTTCCAGCCGGTCTCCGCCTCCTGGGCGAGGCCGCCGTCACGGCTGTCGGAGCCGACGGAGGTCAGGTACCAGCGCTCGGTGGAGGTGGTGACCTCCGCCCAGGAGCCGTGGGGCTCGCGGACGGCGGGCTCGGTGATGACGGTCTTCCCGGTCTCCGGGTCGGTCCGGGTCCGGTACGTGAACATGATCTGGCTGTTGACCACGGGCCACTCGGGCACGCCGTCGGCGGCACCGAGGACATGGTGGTCGAGCCAGGCGAAGGCCTCCTCGACGGGGAGGTCCGGCCCGCCGGACGGGGCGGTCAGCCCGGCGCCCTCGGGGGCGGCGTGGTCGCCGATCCACAGGTTCAGGTGCTTGGGCACGGTCAGCCGCTCGAAGTGCTCGACGACCTGGTTGACCGGGAACAGCGTCTCGTGCCAGGTGTTGGAGAGGAAGGTGGGGACGCCGCGGGCGTTGGTCCGGTCGACGTACGAGGCCGGCGCGCGCTCCGTGCCCCAGGCGACCACGCCGGGGAGGTTCCTCCCGGCCCTGAAGTCCGCAAGGAGCCGCCGGGTGGCGGGGTCGAACTTCCGCTCCTCGGGGCCGCCGGTGAGGGCGACCAGGGCCTCCACGGCCTTCAGGTGCCGGGTGTCGTTGTCGTAGAGGCTGGTGGCGAGGTTGCCCCAGGTGCTCAGGGCGACGACCGCGTCGACGCGGTCGGCCGGGTCGTGCGCCGCGACGAGCTGGCTGATGCCGGAGCCGTACGACTCGCCGAGGAAGGCGATCGCGCTCGGCGCGAAGTACTGCTGCGCGTAGTCGATGACGGTGGAGCCGTCGGCCCAGTCGTTCGGACCGGCGACGTCGATCGTGCCTCCGGAGGTGAAGAACGCGTCGCGGTAGCCGCCGCCGAGCAGCGGGAACGTCTGGCCGATGCCGCGCGGGGTGTACGCGAGGACGTGGTAGCCGCGCAGTGCCAGCCGGAGGTAGGCGTACGCGAAGATGGTCCAGCCGAGCGGCGTCCAGCCCGCCGGCACGATCACCACCGGACGGGGTTCGTCGCCGTTCAGCTTGATCGTGAACGCCGACAGGCGCACCCCGTCGTGGGCGGTGATCTTCAAGACGTCCGGGACCGCCCTGGCCCGCACCTGCTCCACCAGCTGCCGGAGTTCGGGCGTGAGAAGGGGCTGCTCCGCCGATTCGGTCAGCGTGGCGACCAGCGCCCGGGCCAGGTCGGCGGCGGCCGGGTCGAGTTCGGTGGCGGAGGCGTAGATGCCGTGGTCGGCGATCCGCGTCACCTGGGCCGCGGTGACCGCGCTGAGCTCGTTGTCGTCCTGAGGGGTGCTCACTGAGCCGTCCTCTCGCTGGGGCCGGCCGGCCCGCGGGCGCGCGGGCCGGTCCGTGCCTGATGCCGGGAAGTCCCCGCCTGTTCCCCGGCCTTGCGGCGCGCGGGGGAGCGGGGACGGCGGCATCGTTCCAGCTCAGAAGCCGCGGCGGTGCGGAAAGCGGCCACCGCCCCCGCTCCGCGCGACGGCGCCGGACTCACTCTCCCGGCGGGTTTGGAATCGCCCTCCGCCGGCCCCGTCCATGGAAACGATCACCCTTCGCCGGCGGTCCGACGGAAGCGGTCAGCCGGGATCGGCGACGATCGACCGGAACCGGTCCGTCAGGAGTTCTCCTTGAGGAAGGACAGCAGCAGCTCGTTGACCTTCTCCGGCTGGTCCAGCTGGAGCCAGTGCCCCGCCTCCTCGACCCGCTCGTAGCGCCAGCTCCCCGCCACGTGCTCCTCCGTCCCGGACATCGAACGCTCGGTCAGGAAGCGGTCGCCGGTCGACCACACGCCCATCACCGGCACGGCCTCCGGCAGCGGCACCGCCGGCGCCTCGGGGCCGAACTGGACCTCCGCCGGGATGCCCGCGCGGTAGATGTTCAGCGCGGCCGTCAGCGCGCCCGGCGCCCGCAGCCCCTCGATCACGGCCTCCGCGTCCGGGTGCTCGCCCAGCATGTCCCGCATCCCCGCGAAGTCGTCCCGCGCCAGCCAGTCCTCGGCGAGCCCGGCGAGCTGGAACAGCAGCATGTACCAGGAGCGCTGCTTCTGCTCCCAGCCCGCGGACCGGATCGACGCCAGGTGCCCCACGGACAGGATGCTCAGGCTCCGCACCCGGTCGGGGAAGAACTGCGTCAGGGCCTGGGCGATGCCCGAACCCCAGTCGTGACCCACCAGATGGACCCGGTCCAGGTCGAGCCGGGCGAGGAGCTCGACCAGGTCGCCGACGTGCTTGCCCGGGTGGTACGCCTCCGGACCGCCCTCGGGACGGTCGGAGGCGCCGAAGCCCCGCAGCGTCGGGGCGACGCACCGGAAGCCCGCCGCGGTGAGCGCGGCGACCTGGTGGCGCCAGAGGTGGTGCGAGTCCGGGAAGCCGTGCACCAGCAGGACCGCGGGGCCCTCACCGCTCACCTCGACGTCCAGCGTGACGTCCGACAGTTCCACGCGCATCTTCAACACCCCGTTCGTCACCGGCCGGTTCGACGGGGAACATGATGTCAGAACGGGTACCAGCGCACCTCGGGGTCGCCGTCCCGCAGCGAGGCCACCCGCCGCTCGAACTCGGCGAGCGCCTTCGGGTTCGAGGGCGCGTGCTGGGCCACCCACGCGCAGCTCGCGGTCTCCCGCGCCCCGCGCAGCACGGCGCACCCCTCCCACTCCCGGACGTCCCAGCCGTACGCCTCGGTGAAGGCCTCGTACGCCGCCGGGTCCAGGCCGTACCGGTCCCGGGAGAGGGCGAGGACCACGAGGTCGTGCTCGCGCAGGTCCGAGGAGAAGGTCTCCAGGTCCACCAGGACCGGGCCGTCGGGGCCCACGTGCACGTTCCGGGGGAGGGCGTCCCCGTGGATCGGACCCGGGGTCAGGTGCGGGACGAGCGCGGCCGCCGCCGGGGCGAAGGAGTCGCGCCGCTCCCGCAGGAACGCCGCGTCCGCCGGAGCGATCGCGTCCCCCGCGAGCCGCAGCCACCGCTCGACCCCGCCGAGCAGCTCACGACGGGGGAGCGCGAGACCGGCCGGTTCCGGCAGCGCGTGGACGGCTCGGAGGAGCGGCGCCAGGTCGCGGGGCTCCGTCGGCCGCACCGCGTCCGGCAGCCGGTGCCAGAGCGTCACCGGGTGGCCGTCCACGAGCCGGGGCTTCTCCTCGGCGGCCCGGACGGCCGGAACACCCGCGGTTTCCAGCCAGGAGGCCAGCGCGAGCTCCCGCTCGGCCCGCGCGACCAGCTCCGCGTCCCGGCCGACCTTCGCCACCAGATCGCCCAGGGCGAAGACCGCGTTCTCCCCGAGGGCGAGCAGCCGCGCCCCCGCCACCGGCAGCCCCGCCCCGGCCAGGATCTCCCGTGCCCGCGCCTCGTCCATCGACCTCTCCCTCACCTGTGCGTTCGAGCCAAAGTCTCCCATCCGCGGGGCTCGTCCCGCAGGGCGGCTTGACGGCCCCCCACCCCGTCAGCACCATGACGGGGTTCCCACGGCGGCGTCAGCAGCAGAGGGAGGTCCGATCGTGAGCTCGGTGACCGCGACGAAGCGGCCCGGCGGCGCGCGCGCCGCGGACGCCGCCCCCGGGACACGGCCACGCGGCCCGGACCCCGGCGCCTGGTTCCTGGTCCTCCCCGCGCTCCTGCCGATCCTGGTCCTCAGCGTCGGCCCGCTCCTCTACGGCATCGCGCTCGCCTTCACCGACGCCCAGTCCGGCCGCACCCAGGCCACCCGCTGGATCGGCACCCTCAACTTCCAGGACCTGCTGCACGACACGCTCTTCTGGGAGTCCTTCCGCATCGGCGTGGTCTGGGCCGTCGGGGTCACCGTCCCGCAGTTCCTCCTCGCCCTCGGCCTGGCCCTGCTGCTCGACCAGGACCTCCGCCTCCGCGGGCCGGCCCGGGCCCTCGCCGTCATTCCCTGGGCGATGCCGGAGGTCGTCGTCGGCATCATGTGGCGGCTCGTCTACAACCCCGACGCCGGCATCCTCGACGAGACCCTCCGGAACCTGGGCCTCGGCGAGGGCCACGACTGGCTCTCCGGGCTCGCCACCGCCCTCCCCGCCGTCATCGTCGTCGGCGTCTGGGCCGGGATGCCGCAGACCACCGTCGCCCTGCTCGCCGGCCTCCAGAACACCCCGCGCGAACTCCACGAGGCCGCCGCCCTCGACGGCGCCGGTGCCTGGCGCCGCTTCCGCGCCGTCACCTGGCCCGCGCTGCGGCCGGTCGCCCTCGCCGTCACCGCCCTCAACCTCATCTGGAACTTCAACTCCTTCGCCCTGGTCTACGTCCTGACCAGCGGCGGACCGGGCGGCCGGACCCGGCTCCCCATGCTCTTCGCCTACGAAGAGGCCTTCCGCTACGGGCAGTTCGGCTATGCCTCCGCCATGGGCTGCGTGATGGTCGCCGCCGTCTCGGTGCTCATCGCCCTCTCCCTCGTACGCCGTCTGAAAGGGGACCAGGACCGGTGAGCGCCCTGCGGACGAGCGGGCCCGCGCGAGCGGGCCAGTACCTGGCCCTCCTCGCGTACCTGGTCTTCCTCGCCTTCCCCTTCCTCTGGCTGGTCTCCACCGCCTTCAAGCCCGCACCCGAACTGGCCTCGCTCCACCCCACCTGGATCCCGAAGGACCCCACCCTCGACAACTTCCGGCAGGCCTTCGACGAGCAGCCGCTGCTGAGGGCCGCCGCGAACAGCCTCCTCGCGGCCGTCTCCGCCGCCGTCGTCGCGGTGGGCATCGCCACCCCGCTCGCCTACGTGACGGCCCGTCACCGGGGCCGACTCTCCGGCGCCGCCACCGGCTGGGTGGTGATCAGCCAGGCCTTCCCCTTCGTCCTCGTGATCATCCCGCTCTTCCTCGTCCTCAAGAACCTGCACCTCGTCAACAGCGTCGTCGGCCTCGTCCTGGTCTACGTGGTCTGGTCGCTGCCCTTCGCCCTCTGGATGCTCATGGGGTACGTCAGGGCCGTCCCGGCCGAACTGGAGGAGGCCGCCGCCGTCGACGGCGCCGGCCGGATCCGCACCCTCGTCTCGGTCGTCGCGCCGCTGCTCGCCCCGGGCGTCGTCGCCACCGCCCTCTTCGCCTTCGTCACCGCCTGGAACGAGTTCTTCTTCGCGCTCGTCCTGCTCAAGTCCCCCGGGAAGCAGACCCTCCCGGTCGTCCTCACCCACTTCCTCGGCGCCGAGGGCGTCGCCGACCTCGGCCCGCTGGCGGCCGCCGCCTTCCTCGCGACCCTGCCCTCCCTCGTCGTCTTCGGAGTCCTCCAGAAACGGATCGCGGGCGGGACGCTCGCCGGGGCGGTGAAGTCATGAGACGACGGATCTTCGCCCTCACCGCCGCGCTCGCCCTCCTCCTCACCGGATGCGCCGGCGGCGGCGACGGCCCCGGCGACGGTGTCGTACGGCTCCGGTTCCAGTCCCTCGCCTGGCAGGAGGAGTCCGTCGAGGCCAACCGGCGGCTGGTGGACGAGTGGAACGCCGGCCACCCCGGCATCCAGGTCGAGTACGTCCAGGGCAGCTGGGACTCCGTGCACGACCAGCTCCTCACCTCCTTCGAGGGCGGCGAGGCGCCCGACATCATCCACGACGCCTCCGACGACCTGGCCGACTTCGCCTACGGCGGCCGGCTCGCCGACCTCCGCCCGCTGCTGTCCGAGCGGCTGCGCGCCGACATCCCCGCCGCCGGCTGGGAGACCACCACCTTCGGCGAGGGCGTGTACGGCGTGCCCTTCCTCCAGGAACCCCGCGTCATCATCGCCAACCGGAAGATCCTGGAGTCCTCCGGCGTCCGCGTCCCCACCCCCGGGAAACCCTGGAGCTGGACCGAGTTCCGGCAGATCGCCCAGGACCTCACGCGGACCATGGGCCCCGGCCGCCACGCGGTCGCCTGGCCGCTCAGGGAACCCGTCTCCGTCAGCCTCAACCTCGGCGTCTCGGCCGGCGGCCGGCTCTTCCACCGGGGTCCGGACGGCCGGGTCACCCTCGACTTCACCGAGGCCGACGGCATCGTCCCCGGCACCGTCCACGACCAGGTCGTCACCGACCGGACCGCCCCGCGCACCACGCTCGGCAGCGGCGGCTCCGACACCCTCCCCGGCTTCTTCGCCGGCAAGTACGCCATGGTCCCCCTGGGCTTCGCCTACCGGCAGCAGATCGCGCAGCAGGCACCGAAGGGCTTCGAGTGGACCGTGCTGCCCGCGCCCGCCGGCGCCGAGGGACTCGCCCAGGGCGTCTCCCCGCAGACCCTGTCGATCGCCGAGGACAGCCCGCACAAGAAGGAGGCGGCCGCGTTCCTCGACTTCTTCCTGCGCCCGGCGAACATGGTGCGGCTCGCGCGCGGCGACTGGATGCTGCCGACCGGCACCGCCGCGCTCGCCGACCCCTCCCTGCACACCGCGAAGGACGGCTGGGCGACCGGAGCGGCGGTGGCCCGGTGGCTGCGGCCCGCCCCCGCGCAGTCCGTACGCGGCTACCCCGAGTGGAAGGACAAGGTGGCGACCCCGGCCTTCCAGGAGTACTACAGCGGCGCCATCGACGGCGCGGAGCTGCGCAGGCGACTGGTCGAGGACGGCAACCGGGTCCTCGCCCGCTATCAACGGAAATGATGGATTCGTCATTACGAAACCTTGTTGAAAAAGTCACAGATGGGTGAAGGGTCTTCTCCGCGCCCCCGCCATCGGACAGTGTTCGAACCGGCCACCGTGCCGCCCCCCACGAGGCGCGGTGGCCCCCTAGATTGACCCCCATGACGAACGCGAAGACCTACGCCGCCCTGCTCCGCGGCATCAACGTGAGCGGACGCCGGAAGGTCCCCATGGCGGAGCTCCGGAACCTCCTCGAAGGCCTCGGGCACACGGACGTCCGCACCTACCTCCAGAGCGGCAACGCGGTCTTCACCACCGACTCCGGCGCCGGCGAGGACGGACTCGGGACCGCGCTGGAGGACGCGATCGAGGAACGCTTCGGCTTCCGCGTCGACTGTCTCGTCCGCGACGGCGACTACCTCGCCGCCGTCGCCGACGCCTGCCCCTTCCCGGCCGCCGAACTCCAGGGCAAGCAGCTCCACGCCGTCTACTACTCCGGGCCCGCCGACCCCGAGCGCTTCGCCGCGATCGACCGCCAGGCCTTCCTGCCCGAGGACTTCGCCCTCGGCGACCGCGTGCTCTACCTCTACACCCCCGAGGGCCTCGGGAACTCCAGGCTGGGCGAGGCGGTCTCCCGGCCGTCCGTCGTGAAGGGCCTCGTCGCCACCGCCCGGAACTGGAACACCGTGCTCAAGCTCATCGAGATGACACGGGAGGACTGACCCCGAAGTGGCCCAGTCGGACGGTTGTGCAATGGCCCGTGGCACCGGGCCATCACCTCACTAGATTCGAGGTCATGACGAGCACCGGGACCACGCCCACCGAGACCACCGCCGCCGCCGGCCGCCCCGCCGTCGACTTCTACTTCGACCCCGCCTGCCCCTTCGCCTGGATCACCTCCCGCTGGATCCTGGAGGTCGAACGCCACCGGGACATCGACCTCCGCTTCAAGGTCATGAGCCTGTACCTCCACAACGAGGGCAACACCCTGCCCGACTGGTACCGCGAACTCGTCGACGCCTCCATCGGCCCCGTCCGGGTCGCGGCGGCCGCCGCCGAACAGCACGGCGAGGAGATCCTGCGGCCGCTCTACACCGCGTACGGCACCCGCATCCACGAGAAGAAGCAGAAGGACTTCGACGCCGTCGTCGCCGAATCGCTCACCGAGGTCGGCCTCCCGCCGGAACTCGCCGCCGCCGCCCACGATCCCGCCCACGACGAGGCCGTCCGCCGCAGCCACGAGGCGGGCAAGGACCCCGAGGCGGGCGCGTACGTCGGCACGCCCACCCTCCACGTCGACGGCACCGTCTGGTTCGGCCCGGTCCTGCGGGCGATCCCGCGCGGCGAGCGCGCCGCGGCACTCTTCGACAGCTTCCGGGTCCTCGCGTCCGACCCGGACCTCTTCGAACTCAAGCGCACCCGCACGGGCGGCCTGGACTTCGGCTGACGGGGACACCCTGTCGCGAAAGTTCAAGACCGGGTGCGGGAGCGTTCCGTACGGTCGACGGCATGAACGAGATCCACACCCACCTCACCGTCTGCGCCGCCGAGGCCCGCCGGGTCGCCCGCGGCGTCCGCGACGACCACCTCGCCGCCCCCTCCCTCTGCGACGGCTGGACGGTCCGCGAACTCGCCAACCACCTGGTCCTCTACACCTCGCACGGCCTGGAGCACCGCGCCCTGCGCACCCAGCTCCCCGAGGAGACCGTCCAGCGGGACTTCGCCGGCGAGGACGGCTGGGCCGAGGCGTACGCGGCGCAGCTCGACCGGGCCCTGGCCGCCTGGGAGAGGCCGGAGGCCTGGGAGGGGGACGTCGACATGAGCGGCAGCCCCGTGCCGGCCGCCGAGATCGCCGCCATGCTCGTCGAGGAACTCGCCCTGCACGGCTGGGACCTGGCCCGCTCCACCGGACAGGACTTCACCCTGCCCGAGGCCACGGCGGTGTTCCTGCTCGACGTGGTCGAACGGTACGCGGAGATGTACCGCCGGTACGAGGGCTTCGCCGCGGTCGTCGACGTACCGGACGACGCCCCGGCACTCGACCGCGCCCTCGCCGCCAGCGGGCGGAACCCGAAGGGCTAGGTGTGTGACTGCCGCGGCTTGATCACAGCGGGGTCTGGGTCTTCTGCTCGAGGCGCTCGTAGGGGGTCTGTCCGCCGAGGGCGCCGTGGGGGCGGTGGTAGTCGTCGTAGTCCTCCCGCTCTCTCGGCTTGTCGTCGAAGACGCCGGTGTCGTCGATGGCGGTGAACTGGTAGTACTTCGCCCGGCGCCGCCGCTGGGGCAGGGGTGCGGTGACCGGCGCCGCGGCCGGTGGCTGTTCCGTGAGGCCGCAGCGTGGCGCAGGACCGCCAGACGATGCTGGGCCTGACGGTCCCGCTGCTGGTGCGACGAAGGGGGCATGGCAGATCTCCGTCTGTTCGGAGACCCATGTGTAACCGACGTCCGGCAGTTTTACACCGCTCGCCTCGGGTGTCCCGTCGCGGTCGCGGGCTGCGGTCCGGGCGGGGACTCTCGTAGTGAGGGCTCGTTTTGCCGTAGGGCCGGCCCCGCCGGGGTCGGTCCGGGCAGTCCGGGCCACTGGCCGATCCCGGGTCGGAGGTGGCGGTGATGGCCGGGTTCGAAGCCTCGGCGATCTTCAAGATCAACCCGCAGGGGTTCAACCTGCGGCGGGGCGTCTCGATTCTGCTGGTGATGCTGCTCCCGCTGGTCGTCCTGGGCGCTCTGCGCGAGGAGAAGTACTTCGTCAGCGTGGCGCTGGGGGCGTTGTTCACCGGCTTGTGCGACCCGGGCGGCCGGTACTCCTACCGCGCCCCGCGGCTGGCCGTCATCGCCCTCTCCGGTGCCTTGCTGACCGCGCTGGGCTACTGGCTGGGGGCACAGGCGTGGGGATGGGTGGTGCTGGCCGCGTTCCTGGTCACCGTCCTGGCCGGCTTGGCCGTGACGTACGGCACGCACCGGTTCGTCGCCGCGTTGCTGCTGAACGTCTGGTTCCTCATCGCGCTCGCCCTGCCGGGCGCGTACCGGGCGGACGGGGTGCACACCAGCGCCTGGCCGCAGGCCCTCGCCTGGCTGATCGGGTCGGCCCTGATGATCGGGTACATCGGTCTCATGTGGCTCGCCGGCGGACGCTCCGGGCGGCAGCAGACCGGCGCGGAACTGCTCCCCGGCGACACGACACCGATGCCGCTGAGCCGCAAGGTGATCATGTACGCGATGATCCGCGCCGTCGCCGTGGCGGCCGCGGTGGCGATCGCGTTCGGGCTGGACGTCCCGAACGCCGACTGGATGCCGGTCGCCGCGCTGGTCGCGATGAAGCCGAGCCTGGGCCAGTCGGCGCTGGTGGCGGCGCAGCGCCTGACCGGGACGGTGATCGGTGCCGTTCTGGCGGCGGTGGTCCTGCTGGGAGTCGACAACAAGGTCGCGATGGGAGCGATCATCGTGGTTCTCGGCGGCCTCGCCGGGGCGATCCGTGCCGTGAACTACACCTGGTACATCGCGGCCGTGGCCGGAACCGTGCTGATCGCGGAGGGGCTGCCGCATCCGACGGATCTGGCGGAGGAAGCACGGCGGATCGGCTTCACCTTCGCCGGGGTCGGGATCGCGGTCGTGGTGACGTACCTGGCCGGACTCCTCGCCAAGCGCACATCAGCCGACGATCGACCGCCCCGGGCCGCGGCTCCCGCCGGGCGCGCCGGGCAGCGTTGACCTCGGTGTGCGCCGCGAGGCGGCTGCATGATGAGCGAGCCGCCTCCCGCCCGCGCCTGCGTTCCCCACGGCCGAGGGCGGCACCCGGCACGGGCATGGCGCGGTGCGTGGAGCAGTGGTCGCCCTCATCGCCCGCGGGGAACCCGGGATGGCGTCGCTCCAGGTGAGGCTGCCTGATCGCGGATTTCCTCGGTGCGCTCGGGCAGGAGCAGTACGGAGCCGACGAGGAAGCAGGCCGCGCCGATCAGGGTCGTCGTGTCGGCTCCGGTCGCGTTGTGCACCTGGCCGGTGACCGGGTCGATGTAGCCGGCCACGGCGGAGATGCCGAAGGCCACGGACCCGACGAGGTTGGCCAGGGTGATCCACCAGGCCCACGACGCCGGCCGCCAGGCGGTCCAGCCGTGACAGGTCTCGTACCAGGCGAGGAGACTGGAGACGAGGAAGCACACCGAGCCGATGGCATCGGGGCGCCAGATGTGCTGGTGGGCGGTGGTCGCGGCCAGGTTGCCTCCCATGGCGACGCCGGTGCTGACGTTGAAGTACAGGGTGCCGACCAGCTGGATCGCGGTGGCCCACCAGTCGATCCGTCGTGGCCGGCAGACGAGGAGCCGCCGCGGCGTGGGGTCGAGTGCCGGCGGGGCCGCGTCGACCGCCTCGCGGTAGGAGAGGTACGACGCCGCGGTGAAGAACAGGGATCCGACGAAGTACGTGACCGTGTCCCGGTGCGCCCCGACCGCCTCGGTGTAGCCGGGCACCGAGCCGACGGCGAACAGCAGCGACCCGATGGCGAACAGCACCGCGATCCACCAGCCGCGGGCGGCGGGCGCCCACCAGGTCGACCCGGCGGCGGGCCGCTGATGCTTGCGGTGACGCCGCGGTTCCCACCGGACCACGGCCCCGTCCGCGCGCACGTGGTCGACGAACGCCCCTGTTGGGAGGGCGCTCCGGTCGCTCCGGTGCTCCCTGGGGGCAGGAGGCTCCCGCCTGTTGGACCCGTTCGTCGTCATCGTCCGTGGCCTCCGCTCCGAGTACGGTCCGTATCGGCCCTGCGCTGCCGGCCCCGGCGGACCGCACCCACGATGATCTTGAGGGCGAGGCCGAGAATCACCAGGTCGGCGAGCATCTGGACGGTCACCACGAGCCGCGCGGCCTCGGTCTTGGCGGTGATGTCGCCGAATCCGACGGTCGAGAACACGGTGACGGTGAAGTAGAGGGCGTCGCTGTGGGACAGCGGCTCGCCGAAACTCGTGGGCGAGAGCGCGGCCAGTGCGACGTAGCTCGCGGAGAACAGCAGCAGGAAGAACGGGATGCTGGTGGACATGGCTTCGACGGCCCGAAGGCCCGGGTCCCGGGCGCGCAGGATCGAGTGGACCTGGACGGCGAGGAGGGCGACGAACCCCGCCAGCCCGACGAGCAGCATGGTGAGGGTGGCCGCTACGGACGAGTGGTCCAGGGGCAGCAGGTAGTAGACGGCGACCAGGGCGGTGGCCGAGCCGACCACGCGGGCCACGGTCCAGACGATCCTTCGGATCGAGGGTCTGTGCCGGTTCTGGTTCACACCGTCACTGCCGGGAGTCACGACGACCGCCTCATCTTCGTGAGCGCTGCCCGGAAGGACATGTGGCGGTCCTGCCACATCATGCCCGTGGCCGCGCCGAGGGTGATCACCACTCCGATCGCGATGAAGAACGACATGAGGGCGAAGACCACGCCGATCGGCCCGTACTTCTCGTCGTATCCGGTGACCATGCCGGAGAAGACGAAATGGAAGACGATCAACATGCCGATCCAGAACGAACCGGTGGCCACCGCGCACGGCAGCAGCTTGCGCCAGGCGACGCGCCCCGCAAGCAGGAACCACATCGTGAACCACCAGAACGCGATGAACGCGGGAACAATGATGATCCACCACAGGACCGGCGCCTTCTCGTAGAACCCCGGCCCCGTGGCGGTGCCCAGGGCGGTCCAGCCCACGACCAGGACGAGCCAGACCAGTGCCCGCAGCCGGTCCCGCGCCCCACGCGGACGGAGCTGGAACATCTGCTGGTAGAGCTTCTGGAGCGAACTTGCGACGGCGATTCCGCTCAGGACGAAGAACACCCATGACAGGCCGGTGACCGCCGCCGAGGTGGCCGCGTCGGAGGTGAACAGGTCACTCACGTCGGTGGCGGCCTGCCCGTTCAGCCCCAGCCGGAGCGACAGCCCCGACACCGCCGACCGTCCGGCCAGGGCGGATGCGATGAGCAGGAACGGGACCGCGCACAGCAGGAGCGTGGCGGCGAGCAGCATGGCCTGGTTGAGGAAGTCGAACGCGTCCAGCCGCCGCCACAGGTCCTCGGCCCACGACCCCACGTACTTCGCCCTGCCCCATTCGGTCGCCCGCCTGGTGTGCCGAGCCCCCCGCTCGGCCGCCTCCCGGCCGAGCCGCTTACGGGCCCCCGTCCCGTCCCGCCGTGTCGCGTGTTCGTCCCGGGATCTGCCCGGTGCTTCGTCCCTCGCCCGCATGGCCCGTCCTCCACTGATCAGCACGGTCAGGGGATCTCTCACGCGGCAGCGACACGCGTGCCCGGGCCGCGGTCCTCCATCCACCGTCGCACGGCTGCCAGGCCATGTCAGATCTGGGAACTTCGCGGCCGATCATGCGTGGGGGCGGTTCGGCCGGACGCACCCCGATGCACACAGGCACCGGACAGCTGGACGATCCCTGTCGTCGCACGACAGGGGACAGGCAATGCCGGGGTCGATGACGACGATGCCCTGACACCGCCTTCCGTCATTACCGGACGTGGAACAGAGCCGTTTCTTTTGCAATCCCTTCCTTGAGGCCGGGCAAAGCCTGGTGTCGCCGACCTCGTCGGCCTCGCGGTGTGTCCCTCGACTGCGGCGGGCTCCGAAGCTGTTGAATTCGGGGCATGACCAAGCGCGATGACGCGGCTCTGTTCGGCAACCGATTCCTGACGGTTCCCGCTCCGTCCGAGACCTTCCCCGAGGAGGGCATGGCCGCGACGGACGCAATGAGGCTCGTGGATGTGGATCTCGCCATGGAGGGCGACCCGCAGCGCAACCTCGCCACGTTCGTCACCACGTGGATGGAGCCGGAGGCCCAACGGCTGATCGCCGAGAACCTTCACCGCAATTTCATCGACCATGCGGAGTATCCCATTTCCGCCGAGATCGAGCAGCGCTGCGTACGCATGCTCGCCGACCTCTTCCACGCGCCCGGCCGGACGACCGGATGCCGGACCCAGGGCTCATCCGAGGCGATCATGCTCGGCGCGCTGTCCCTGAAGTGGAAGTGGCGCGAGCGCCGCCAGGCAGCCGGCCTCTCGATCGACCGACCCAACCTGGTTTTCGGCGGTGACGTCCACGTCGTGTGGGAGAAGTTCTGCCGCTACTTCGACGTCGAGCCCAGGATCGTCCCGCTCGCAGAGGACAAGTACACGATCGGCCCGGAGGACGTGGAGCCCCACCTCGACGAGAACACGATCGGCGTCGTCGCCGTCCTCGGCACCACGTTCACCGGCCACAAGGACGATGTCGTCGGGATCGACAAGCTCCTGCGGGACGTCCGCGAAAAGCGGGACCTCGACATTCCGATCCATGTCGACGGCGCCAGCGGCGCATTCGTGTGGCCTTTCCTCTACCCGGACTCGAAATGGGACTTCCGGCTGGAACAGGTCCGTTCGATCAACGTCTCCGGACACAAATACGGACTGGTCTACCCCGGAATCGGATGGCTTGTCTTCCGCGAAGAGGCCGACCTCGCCAAGGACCTCGTCTTCTACGAGAACTACCTGGGCAAGACCGACGCGACGTTCACGCTGAACTTCTCCACCGGTGCCTCCATGGTGCTCGCGCAGTACTACAACTTCGTGCGGCTCGGTCGCCAGGGCTACACCTACGTCATGAAGGCGATGCAGGAGAACGCCCGCGCACTGGCGGACAACCTGCGCAGCAGTGGCCGCTTCGAAGTGATCGGGAGCGACCTCGAGCAGCTGCCGCTGGTCGCTTTCCGCCTCGCCGGCGAGCACGCCTACGACGAGTCCGACATCGCCTGGCAGCTCTCGGCCGAGAGGGGCTGGATGGTGCCGGCCTACACCCTCCCGCCCAACGCGGAACGGGTGAAGATCCTGCGTGCCCTGGCCAAGGAGACCCTGAGCCGCGAACAGATCGACCGCCTGACCCAGGACATCGCCGACGCATGCCGCACGCTGGACGACAAGGGAGCGACCCACAGCATCGAGCGCACCCAGGTCAAACGCGGCACCGGCTACTGACGCACGGTGACGAATCGGTTTTCGTCAGTTCTCCGGCAGCCCCGCACAACCCCTGCCGGATGCGCGGCACCGTCGTCCGGTGCAAGAGCGGCTCGTCGGCCTGTACCGGTCGAATATGGACACGAGCGCCGAACGGAGTTCGTGTCCACCTACGAGCGCCTCGAGCAGAAGACCCAGACCCCGCTGTGATCAAGCCGCGGCAGTCACACGCCTAAGCGGTCCTGGCGACCGGCCGGTGGGCCGCGCGCGCCCCGTCGTACCGCTCCAGGAGCAGGCTCGCCAGTTCGGGAGAGGCGCCCAGGACGTCCGCCAGGACGTCGGCCTCGGCCTCGGTCGCGCCCGCCGCGATGCGGTCCGGGAGGCGGCCCGGGGCGATCACGTACGGGGACACCGCCACCCGGCGGACGGCCGGGTCCGTGCGCAGGGCGCGGACGGCGTCCTCCGTGCGGGGAAGAGATGCGGAGGCGAACGCGGGCCGCACGGAGCACCAACCGGTGCGCCGCAGCTCCCGCGCCGTTTCTGCGATCACCGCGATCGCCTCCGGGTCCGTGGAGCCCGCCGAGGCCAGGACGACCCCGGTCGTGGGCTTGTCGGCGGGCGTGAGGCCCGCCTCGTACAACCGCCGCTCCACCGCCGCGAGCAGCAGCGGCGACGGGCCGAGGACCTCCGCCTGGCGGATGCTCAGGGACGGGGGCGCCTGGCGGAGCACGGCGGGGATGTCGGCCTTCGCGTGGAAGGCCCGGGTGAGGAGCAGTGGCAGGGCCACCACGTCCCGCACCCCGTCGGCGGCCAGGCGGTCCAGGGCCCCCGGCACCGACGGCAGGTTGAAGTCCAGGAACGCCGTCTCCACGCGCAGCCCCGGCCGCAGCGCACCGGCCCGGCGCACCAGCTCCTGGACGGTCGCCGCGTGCCGCGGGTCGCGGCTGCCGTGGGCGACGACGAACAGGACAGGCGCGGAGCGCTTCCTCGCAAGGGCGGTGGTGGGCGACGGGAGGGCGGGGCGGTTCATGGTCAGGCCTTCGTGAGCAGGCCGCGGCGGCGCAGGACCGCTCGCTCCAGCGGGCTGAAGACGAGCAGGTCGATGGCGATGCCGACGATCAGGATCAGGATGATCGCCAGGAAGATCCCGGCCATGTCGATGTTGTTGCGGCCGTTCTCCAGGAGCTGGCCGAGGCCGAGGCCCAGGTCCGGCGAGGAGGCGATGATCTCCGCGGCCATCAGCGAACGCCAGGAGAACGCCCAGCCCTGCTTGAGGCCGGCCAGGTAGCCGGGGAGCGCCGCCGGCATCACGATGTACCAGGCGCCCTTGATGCCCCGCGCGCCGAGCGTCTGGCCCGCCCGCAGGAAGAGCGGCGGGACCTGGTCGACGCCGGCGACGAGGCCGTTGGCGATCGATGGGACCGCGCCGAGCAGGATCACCGCGTACATCATGCTGTCGTTGAGGCCGAGCCACAGGACGGCCGGCGCCACCCAGGCCACCGAGGGCAGCGACTGGAGCCCCGCGAGGATCGGGCCGATCGCCGCGCGCACGAACTTCACGCGGGAGACGAGCAGGCCCAGCGGGGTGCCGATCGCGAGCGCCAGGACGAACCCGTACAGGGCCCGGGACACGCTGGTCCACAGGACGCTGAACAGCGTCCCCTCCCGCCACATCACCGTCAGGCTGTCCCACACGGCGGACGGCGCCGGGAGCTTGTACTCGTCGGTGACCTTGAAGGACACCAGGAGCTGCCACACCACCAGGACGAGCACGACGGCGACGACCGGCGGGAGCACCTTCTTGACCAGCACCTGGCGGACCGGGGTCCGGTCGACGTTCACGGTGTCGAGGGCGTCCAGACCGGCTTCGAGACCGGCGAGGTCGTCCGTGTGCGGACTGATGTCAGTGCTGGCCATGGCGGCGGATCTCCCCACGGAGGTGTTCGGTGATCTCGAGGGACAGCTCCGCGACGGCGGAGTCCTCGATGCGGCGCGGCTGAGGGATGTCGATGGCCCACTCGTGCGCGATCCGGCCGGGCCGGGACGAGAGGAGGACGACGCGCTCGGCCAGCCGCACGGCCTCGCGCACGTTGTGGGTGACGAAGAGCACCGACAGCTTCGTCTCCCGCCAGATGCGGGTCAGTTCGTCGTGCAGCACGTCCCGGGTGATGGCGTCGAGCGCGGCGAACGGCTCGTCCATCAGGAGCAGGTCGCTGTCCTGGGCGAGCGCGCGGGCCAGCGCGACCCGCTGCCGCATGCCGCCGGACAGCTCGTGGACCCGCTTGCCGTACGAGCCGCCGAGCCGGACGAGGGAGAGCAGGCGCTCGGCCTCGTCCCGGCGCTCGGCCTTGGGCACCCCGCGCAGCCGCAGGGCGAGTTCGATGTTCTTGCCCGCGGTGAGCCACGGGAAGAGGGCGTGCTCCTGGAACATCAGGGCCGGCCGGCCGCCGGGGGTCTCGATGGACCCCGCGGACGGCCGGTCGAGCCCGGCGACCAGGTTGAGCAGGGTGGACTTGCCGCAGCCCGAGGCGCCCAGGAGGGTGACGAACTCGCCGGGGGCGACATCGAGCGAGATGTCGTCGAGGACGAGCTGCCCGCCGGCGGGTCCGCCGAAGGACTTGGAGACGTGCTCGATGCGGGCGGCATGGGTCACCGCCGCACGGTCCTCGGCCTTGGCGAGCGTCGTGGTCGTGGCCATGGTCGTCACCTCCTGGGGATCAGCTGCGGACTGTTACTTCGCGCCGAGACCGGCGTCGGAGACCTCGGGCTGACCCGCGGCCTTCAGGACCTTGTTGAGCGGCTTCAGGTCGTAGATGCCGGACAGTTCGGGCTGCTTCAGGAGACCGGCCTTCACCGCGTGGTCGGCCTGGGCCTGCAGGGTGGCCGCCAGCGGGTCGTTGGTGAACTGGATGGACGGCCACGCGGCGTCGATCACCTTGGCGCCCAGGGCCTTGCCCGAGAGGTCCTTCAGCTTGGCGTTGGCCGAGGCCTTCGCCTTGTCCTGGTTGGCGTTGATCCACTCGTTGGTCTTCACCGAGCCGCGCAGGAACGCCTCGACGACGTCCGGGTGCTCCTTGAGGAACTTCTGCGACACGATGATGTTCGTGATGACGAACTTCTTGTCCGGCCACAGGTCGGACTCGTCGAGCAGCACCTTCGCGCCCTCGCTGACCAGCTTCGAAGCGGTCGGCTCGGGCACCCAGGCGCCGTCGATGGCGCCGGAGGCGTAGGCGTTCGGGGTCACCTTGTTGTCCGTGCGGACCACGGAGACGTCGCCCTTGCCGCTCTGGGCGTCGACCTTCCAGCCCTTCTCGGAGATCCAGTTGAGGAAGGCCACGTCCTGGGTGTTGCCGAGCTGCGGGGTGGCGATCTTCTTGCCCTTGAGGTCGTCCAGGGTCTTGATCTTCGCCGGGTTCACCACGAGCTTCACGCCACCGGAGGCGGCACCGCCGATGATGCGGAGGTTGGTGCCCTTGGTCTTGACGTAGCCGTTGATGGACGGCGAGGGGCCGATGAAGCCGATGTCGATCGAGCCGGCGTTCAGCGCCTCGATCTCGGACGGGCCCGCGTTGAAGGTGGTGGGGACCAGCTTGGTGCCACCCAGCTCCTTCTGGAGGATGCCCTCCTGGTCACCGACGAGCGCGGTGGCGTGCGTCAGGTTGGGGAAGTACCCGAGCCGTACGGTGTCGGCGGAGAGCTTCTCGCCCTCGGAGGCCACCTTCTTCGTGGCGTCGTCGTCGTTCTTGGCCTCGGAGCCGTAGCCGCAGGAGGCGAGCGCGCCGATCAGCAGCGGCAGGGCGGCGGCGGCGGCCAGGCCGCGGCGCAGGGTGGTACGGGTGGTGGCAGGCACGGGTGGTTCCCCTCGGTTCAACTTCTCAGCGAAGTCTGCGTCTATGTCGTTCGGGGTGGAGCGGGTGGAGCCGTGTCGCACCGCTCGCGCGGCGCACGGAGGTCAGCACGCACATCGCGCGACACCTCCCATGCCCGCACCGAGGGCGCCGGAGCCGACCCGGCCGCCCTCCTTCGCGAAGGTGGCGTAGACGTTCTGTCTCATCTCAGAAATCCCACCCTTCTTCCTCGTCGACCGCGGCGACGGCCTTGGTCGTGGCGAAGGACTCGCCCGCCATGCCGGCCGCGAGCGTGGTGCCGTCCGCGGGGTCGATCAGCAGGAACGATCCCGTACGACGGGAGTCCGCGTACGCGTCGAGCGCGAGCGGCTCGGCGGTGCGGACCACGACCCGGCCGATGTCGTTGGCGACCAGCTGCCCGGGGTTCGGGTGCTGGGAGAGGTCGTCGAGGGTCAGCCGCGAGGGGATGTCCTTGACGATCGCCTTGACCGTGCGCGTGGTGTGCTTCAGCAGGACCCGCTGGCCGACGGCGAGCGGCTGGTCCGCCACGTGGCAGACCGTCGCCTCGACGTCCTGGCTGGTGGCCGGGGCGTCGCCGCTCGGCGCGAGCAGGTCGCCGCGCGAGATGTCGATGTCGTCGGCGAGCCGGATCGTCACCGACTGCGGGGCCCAGGCGATGTCCACGGACTCGCCCAGCGCGTCGATCGCGGTGATCGTCGACTTCTTCCCCGACGGCAGGACGGTGATCTCCTCGCCGACCCGGAAGGCACCGGCGGCGATCTGGCCGGCGTAGCCCCGGTAGTCGGGGTGCTCGGCGGTCTGCGGGCGGATCACGTACTGCACGGGGAACCGGGCGTGGCAGGCCGTCAGGTCGTGGCTGACCGGGACGGTCTCCAGGTGCTCCAGGACCGTCGGGCCGCCGTACCAGTCCATGTTGGCGGACGGCTCCACCACGTTGTCGCCGGCGAGCGCGGAGATCGGGATCGCGGTGATCTCCGGGACGCCGAGCTCGGAGGCGTACGTCGTGAACTCCTCGGCGATCGCGGCGAAGACGGACTCCCGGTAGTCGACCAGGTCCATCTTGTTCACGGCGAGGACCACGTGCGGGACGCGGAGCAGCGCGGCGACGGCGGCGTGCCGGCGGGTCTGCTCGACGACGCCGTTGCGGGCGTCGACCAGGACCACGGCCAGTTCGGCGGTGGAGGCGCCGGTGACCATGTTCCGGGTGTACTGCACGTGCCCGGGGGTGTCGGCGAGGATGAAGCGGCGGCGGGGCGTCGCGAAGTAGCGGTAGGCCACGTCGATCGTGATGCCCTGCTCGCGCTCGGCCCGCAGGCCGTCGGTCAGCAGCGCCAGGTCCGGGGCCTCCTGGCCGCGGGAGCGCGAGGCGTGCTCCACGGCCTCCAGCTGGTCGGCGAGGACCGACTTGGAGTCGTGCAGCAGTCGGCCCACCAGGGTGGACTTGCCGTCGTCGACGGAGCCGGCGGTGGCGAAACGCAGCAGGGTGGTGGCCGCCAGCTGGTCGGACAGCTGCTCGGTGGACGTGCTCATTTAGAAGTACCCTTCGCGCTTGCGGTCTTCCATCGCGGCCTCGGACAGCTTGTCGTCGGCCCGGGTGGCGCCCCGCTCGGTGAGGCGGGAGGCGGCGATCTCGGCGATGACGGCGTCCAGCGTGGTGGCGTCGGAGTCGACGGCGCCGGTGCAGGACATGTCGCCGACGGTGCGGTAGCGGATCAGCCGCGTCTCGACCGTCTCCGACTCCTTCGGGCCGCCCCACTCGCCGGCGGTGAGCCACATGCCGTTGCGGGCGAACACCTCGCGCTCGTGGGCGAAGTAGATCTCGGGGAGCTCGATCTTCTCCCGCTGGATGTACTGCCAGACGTCCAGCTCGGTCCAGTTGGAGAGCGGGAAGACCCGGACGTGCTCGCCGGGGGCGTGCCGGCCGTTGTAGAGCTGCCACAGCTCGGGGCGCTGGCGGCGCGGGTCCCACTGCGAGAACTCGTCGCGCAGCGAGAACACCCGCTCCTTGGCGCGGGCCTTCTCCTCGTCGCGGCGGCCGCCGCCGAAGACGGCGTCGAAGCGGTGCTGCTGGATCGCCTCGGTCAGCGGGACGGTCTGCAGCGGATTGCGGGTGCCGTCGGGACGCTCGCGGAGCTTGCCGGCGTCGATGTACTCCTGCACGGAGGCCACGTGCAGCCGCAGCCCGTGCTGGGCCACGACCCGGTCGCGGTACTCGATGACCTCGGGGAAGTTGTGCCCGGTGTCGACGTGCAGCAGCGTGAAGGGGACCGGCGCGGGGGCGAAGGCCTTCAGCGCCAGGTGCAGCATGACGATGGAGTCCTTGCCGCCGGAGAAGAGGATCACCGGCCGCTCGAACTCGCCCGCCACCTCGCGGAAGATGTGGACGGCCTCGGACTCCAGGGAGTCGAGGTGCGACAGCGCGAACGGACTGTCCGTGGTGTCGTGAGTATGGGCAACGGTGGTCACAGCAGACCCCTCTCGGTGAGCAGCGCGTGGAGCTGCGCCGCGGACTCCTGCACGGTCTGGTTCTGCGACTCGATCCGCAGATCGGGGCTCTCGGGCGCCTCGTACGGGTCGTCGACGCCGGTGAGGCCGCTGATCTCGCCCGCGGCCTGCTTGGCGTAGAGGCCCTTCACGTCACGGACGGAGCAGACCTCGACCGGGGTGGCCACGTGGACCTCGACGAAGGCGGTGCCCTCGGCCTGGTGCCGCTTGCGGACCGCCTCGCGGCTGTCGTTGTACGGGGCGATGACCGGGACCAGGACCTTCACGCCGTGCGAGGCGAGCAGCTCGGCGACGAAGCCGATCCGCTGCACGTTGGTGTGGCGGTCCTCGCGGCTGAAGCCGAGGCCCGCGGAGAGGAACTCGCGGATCTCGTCGCCGTCGAGGATCTCGACGCGGTGGCCCTCGTCGCGGAGGCGACCGGCCAGCTCGTACGCGATGGTGGTCTTTCCGGCGCTCGGCAGGCCGGTGAGCCAGATGGTGGCACCGGTCACGTGGTTCTCCTGAAGTCTCTGAGGGTTCGTCATCCGTGCAGCCCGCACTCGGTCTTGGCGCGGCCCGCCCAGCGTCCGGCGCGGGCGTCCTCGCCCTCCAGGACGCGGCGGGTGCAGGGGGCGCAGCCGACGGAGGCGTACCCGTCCATGAGGAGCGGGTTGGTGAGGACACCGTGCTCCGTGACGTACGCGTCGACGTCGTCCTGCGTCCAGCGGGCGATGGGGGAGACCTTGACCTTCTGCCGCTTCTCGTCCCAGCCGACGACCGGGGTGTTCGCCCGGGTCGGGGACTCGTCGCGGCGCAGGCCGGTGGCCCACGCGCCGTACGCGGTGAGGCCCTCCTCCAGCGGCTTGACCTTGCGCAGCGCGCAGCACAGGTCCGGGTCGCGGTCGTGGAGCTTCGGACCGTACTCGGCGTCCTGCTCGGCCACGGTCTGACGCGGGGTCAGGGTGATGACGTTGACGTCCATGACGGCGTCCACGGCGTCCCGGGTGCCGATGGTCTCCTCGAAGTGGTAGCCCGTGTCGAGGAAGACGACGTCCACGCCGGGCTTCACGCGGGAGGCGAGGTGGGCGACGACCGCGTCCTCCATGGAGGAGGTCACGCAGAAGCGGTCGCCGAAGGTGTCCACGGCCCAGCGGAGGATCTCCAGCGCGGAGGCGTCCTCCAGATCACGGCCGGCCTGCTCGGCGAGTGCCTTCAGGTCGGCCGCGGTCGTGTCCTGAGTGACCGTCATATGTCTTTCCTTCCAGTGGTGTTGCCCGAAGTCGCCGGGGCGAGGAGCCCCAGGAACTTCAGCTGGAAGGCTCGACTGCACGCGGCGCATTCCCACGCGCCGTGGCCCTGCTCGTTCGGACGCAGGTCCTCGTCCCCGCAGTAGGGGCAGAAGAAGGGGGCCGCACGCTCGCTCATGAGAGGGCCTCCTCGGAGGCGCGGGCCGCCCAGGTCGCGAAGCGCTCGCCGGTCTCGCGCTCCGCCTGGAAGCGCTTGAGGACCCGCTCCACGTAGTCCGGGAGCTCGGCCGCCGTGACCTTGAGGCCGCGGACCTTGCGGCCGAAGCCGGCCTCCAGGCCGAGCGCGCCGCCCAGGTGCACCTGGTAGCCCTCGACGCGGTTGCCCTCGTCGTCCAGGACCAGCTGGCCCTTGAGGCCGATGTCCGCGACCTGGATGCGGGCGCAGGCGTTCGGGCAGCCGTTGATGTTGATCGTCAGCGGCTCGTCGAACTCCGGGAGACGGCGCTCCAGTTCGTCGATGAGCGAGGAGCCGCGGCCCTTCGTCTCGACGATCGCGAGCTTGCAGAACTCGATGCCGGTGCAGGCCATCGTGCCGCGCCGGAACGGGGTCGGGTTCACCCGCAGGTCGAGCGACTCCAGGGCGGCGACCGCCGAGTCGACCTGGTCCTGCTCGATGTCGAGCAGGAGCATCTTCTGGTCGGCGGTGGTCCGCACCCGGCCGGAGCCGTGCCGCTCGGCCAGGTCGGCGATCTTGGTCAGGGTGGCGCCGTCGACCCGACCCACGCGCGGGGCGAAGCCGATGTAGAAGCGGCCGTCCCGCTGCTCGTGCACGCCCATGTGGTCGCGCCACTGGCCCGCGGGCTGCTCGGGGGCGGGGCCGTCCGTCAGCTTGCGCTTCAGGTACTCGTCCTCCAGGACCCGGCGGAACTTCTCCGGGCCCCAGTCGGCGACGAGGAACTTCAGGCGGGCGCGGTTGCGCAGCCGGCGGTAGCCGTAGTCGCGGAAGATCGAGATGACGCCCTCGTAGACGTCGGGGACCTCGTCGAGGGAGACCCAGGTGCCCAGGCGGACGCCGAGCTTCGGGTTGGTGGACAGACCGCCGCCGACCCAGAGGTCGAAGCCGGGGCCGTGCTCCGGGTGCTCCACGCCGACGAAGGCGATGTCGTTGATCTCGTGCGCCACGTCGAGGAGCGGCGAGCCGGAGACCGCGGACTTGAACTTGCGGGGCAGGTTGGAGAAGTCCTTGTTGCCGACGATCCGGCGCTGGATCTCGTCGATGGCGGGGGTGCCGTCGATGATCTCGTCGGCGGCGATGCCGGCCACGGGGGAGCCGAGGATGACACGCGGGGTGTCACCGCAGGCCTCGGTGGTCGACAGGCCGACCGCCTCCAGGCGGTTCCAGATCTCGGGAACGTCCTCGATGCGGATCCAGTGGTACTGGACGTTCTGCCGGTCCGTGATGTCGGCGGTGCCGCGGGCGAACTCCTCGGAGATCTCGCCGATCACCCGGAGCTGCTCGGTGGTCAGCCGGCCGCCGTCGATGCGGACCCGGAGCATGAAGTACTCGTCGTCCAGCTCCTCCGGCTCCAGCACGCCCGTCTTGGTGCCGTCCAGGCCCTGCTTGCGCTGGGTGTAGAGGCCCCACCAGCGCATGCGTCCGCGCAGGTCGTTGGGGTCGATGGAGTCGAAGCCGCGCTTCGAGTAGACCGTCTCAATACGTGTCCGCACGTTGAGACCGTCGTCGTCCTTCTTGAACTGCTCATTGCCGTTCAGGGGGGTGAAGTGCCCCACGGCCCACTGACCCTCGCCACGGTGGCGCCCGGCCTTGCGGCGGGCGGCGGCGGGAGTGGGGTTTTCCGGGGTGGCGGCCATGGCGTCTTGTCCTTCGGGACTGCGAGAGGGCGGCTCTGACCTGCACACTCGCGCTCAGGTCAGAGGGTGGCGCGTCAGTGCGCAGCAGGGTGGGGCAGAGTCGGGCGATGAGGAGATGGCGGCGGTGCTGGTTCTCTCAGCGCGCCGAACAGATGGCGCTGGACATGCGGCCGAGGTCGACGTGCCGCCGACTCACCAAGGCAATTCCAGTTCCAGGCATGACGGAAGCGTGTCACGGGACTTTGGACCCAGTCCAGCATCGTCCATCATTCGGACATAGTCGTCCCGCAGAGCGAGACGGTGTGTTCCAGGTCACGCGAAAGGGGCCCTGTTCGGGGCCCCTTCACGAGCGCACGAGAACACCCGAGGGCGTCAGGCGTGCGCGCCCGGCCAGGGACCGGGGGTCTCCGACTCCTCGACCTCCTCGACCTTGGTGTCGAAGAGCCGGAAGCCGCGCCGCTCGTAGTTGGCCATGGCGTGCGGGCCGTCGAGCGAGCAGGTGTGCAGCCACACCCGCTTCGTGGCCTCCCGCTCCGGCCAGCGCTCGGCCAGGTCCCAGGCGCGCGCCGCTCCGTAGGAGAGGAGGTGGCCGCCGATCCGGCGGCCCCGGAAGGCCGGGATCAGGCCGAAGTAGACGATCTCCACCACACCGTCGTCCTGGGGGTCGAGCTCCACGTACCCGGCCGGCGTCCCCCTGTCGTACGCCACCCAGATCTCGGCGCCCGGCTTCTCCACTATCTCCTGCCACTGCTTGTACGTCAGCGACAGCCGGTCGGACCAGCGGATGTCGCCGCCGACCGCCGTGTAGAGGAAGCGGCTGAACTCCGCCGAGGGCACCTCGGCGCGCCGGATCTCCACGTCGTCGCCCTCCGGCGGGGTGGCGGGGCGGAGGTCGGACGGGGAGGTCTGTTCGAGGGACCAGGTGGTGAGAGTGATGCTCATGGGGTCATCGCATCATGCGGAGCGCCGGATTCCCACCCTGTTCGGCGCCGGCGGACAAGGCGTCCGGCATACGGACAGCCCTGGGCGACGCGCGCCCCCGGCCGCGGGTGGAGCGGACCGCCCCCTCCGGCCGCGCGAGTCGGGCCGCCACTCCGCCGCGTGCGAACCGAGCCGCCACCCTGCCGCGTGCGAACCGGGCCGCCACCCTGCCGCGCGCGAGCCGGGCCGCCCATGACCTCGGAGGTAATCGACCGCCGGGCCCCGCCCCCGGCAGGGTGATCGCACCGGGACGGCAGCGGCCGCCCGGTGATCGGACGAGAGGGCGAGAACATGGGTACGGGTCGGCGTGGTCTGCTGGGCATCGCGATGGCGACCGCGGTCGTGGCGGCGGCGGTCACCGTGACGACGGCACAGGCACAGCCGGGCGGGGGCACGGACGCCGTCCGGAGCGACTGCCCGGCGGCGCGGGCGGAGGTCGACCGGCTGGAGGGGCGGATCACCCCCAACGCCTGCGCCTTCATGGAGCGGCAGATCGCCTTCGGGAAGCTCCCGACCGGGACCCCGCCCGCGTACGGCGACCTCGGCCACCCCCGGGTCCGGGCCTACCTCGACATCTTCGACCCGGACGCCACCCTCTGGGAGGCCGGCGCCGAGCCGCAGCGCGGGCGCACCGCGATCGGCACCTCCATCACCGGCTCCCTCGTCCTCGCGCCGAGCCTCGCCTACCGGGGCACGAACGTCGTCGCCGACGGCAGCACCGTGATGTTCGGCCAGTGGAACGAGGTCACCCTCAAGGGCCGCACCGTCGCCTACCCCCAGATCGCCCGGAACGTCCTCGGCGACGAGGGCCGCACCCTCCAGGCCCGCCGCTACTACGACCGGGCCGTCCTCTTCCGGGACACCCTGCCCGGGGACGCGCCGGTCCCGCTCTTCGCGGGCATCACCGACAGCGGCGAGCGCGGCGGCGAGCGCGGCGACAGCGGCCGGCGCGGCGACGAGCCCGGCGGCGGCATCCCCGCGGGCCTCCGCGCCGCCGAGGTCCCGGACCGCCTCGCCGCCTGGAACACGGAGGACGTCGACGCCCTGCTCGCCCGTACCGCGGGAGCGCGCCTCTCCGGCCCGGGGCTCGACGCCCCGCTCACCACCGGGGCCGGCAAGCGCGCCTACCTGGAGCGGCTCTTCGCCACCGCCGACCTCCACCTCAAGGCCGGCCAGGTCGCCGAGGGCACGACCACGACCTACGTCGAGTGGCACGGCACCGCCTCCGGCGCCAAGGGCACCGGCATCCCCTTCGGGATCGTGGAGCGCTTCGGCCCCGGCGGGGAATGGGAGCTGTACTTCGACACCCTGCCGCTGGTCGCGGACCGGGCCGAGATCGGCGCCCTCTTCCGGAAGCTCGCCTCCTAGAGCGACGGATCAGGCCGGGCTCGCGGCGCGGACCGCCGGGGCCGTCGAGTGGGGGAGCAGGTCTCCCGGGCGCTCCGGGCGCAGGACCTCCACCGCGACCTCCTCCCGGAAGCGGTACGGGCGGTGCGCCAGGACCCCCGCCAGGTTCCGCCGCACCCGGGACATCTCCGCCCGTACGGTCACCGTCCGCGTACGGTCCCCGAACACGTCGTCCGCGAGCTCGGCCGCCGTCCGCCCGTCGCGGTGCAGCGCCAGTACATAGAGGAGCTCCGCGTGCCGGGGGCTGAGCTCCTGCTGCCAGCTGCCCGCCGCCCCGGACACGGCCACCGTCCAGCGGCGCGGCCGGCTCAGGTCCAGGACCACCCGGCTCGCCGCCCCCGCGTCCGGCTCCTCGGGCAGGGCCTCCTCCTCGACCCGCAGCAGCCAGCCGCCCGGCAGCGGCTCCACCGCGCACACGCCGAGCGAGGGCAGCCAGACCCGGCCGGCCCGGAACGACTTCGGCAGCGGGATCCGGTCCACCGGCGCGAGGCCGGTCACCGCCGCCGTCCAGCCGTGGTCGTCCACCGCGACCGCCCGGCCGCCCACCCGGCACAGGATCGGCGCCGCCACCGCCCGCAGCCGCTCGACCGACCGGCGGTGGCGCTCCCGCATCTCGGCCTCGGCGAGCTGCGCCACCGAGCCGACCAGGGCCAGCATCGCGGGGTGGAAGCTGGAGGCGGGGCCGGACACGTCCAGGATCCCCAGGAGCCGCTGGTCGCGCGGGTCGTGCACGGGCGCGGCGGCGCAGGTCCAGTTGTGCAGCGCCTGCACGTAGTGCTCGGCGGAGTGCACCTGCACCGCCCGGTCCAGGGCGAGCGCCGTGCCGACGGCGTTCGTCCCGGTGGCGTCCTCGGCCCAGGCGGCGCCCTCCTCCAGACAGATGCCGTTCGCCTTCCGCAGCACGGCGGAGTTCCCCTGGCGCCACAGCACCCGCCCGTGCTCGTCGGTGACCACCATGATCTGGAGGGAGGCGTCGGCGATGCCCGCGATGCCGCCGCTCAGCGTCTGCATCACCTCGGAGAGGAGCGTGGTCCTGCGCCGCTCCTCCAGCTCGTCCCGCTGGAGCAGCACGGTGCTGGTGCTCTGGTCCGGGTCGAGTCCGAGCCGGGCCATCCGCCGCCAGGACGCGTCGATCTCCGGGCGGGGCGCGATCGGCGGGCGCCGCCCGGCCAGGGTCTCCTCGCGCACCCGATGGAGCAGTCGGCTGGCCTGGGTGGCGTCCATGGCGGCGAGCCGCTTCATGTCGAGCTGCGTGTTCTTCATCGGTCTCTCCCCGCCACCCGGCGTGATGTATCGGTTCTGCACAGGGCAGATGTCCGGAGTGTCGGTGCCCATCGTGCCGTCCGGGAGCGCCCGGCGAGGCCCGGTTCGGGTAATCCTGCAACCCTTTGCAACTCTGGCGACCGACCGGCCCCGTGGGCGAGGGTGGTGACAGCGGCGGGTGGTGCCGTGTCGGCGCAGCACCACCCCCGCTTTTCCGTGCGTGCCGACCTGATCGACGCCCCGTCAGGTCCACCTCCGGCGCGCCCGGCACGGCGTTTCCGTACGGCCCGCGCCGCCGTGCCTCCCCCCGGACCACGGCTCGCACCCCCGTACGTACCCTCGTGCTACGGCCCGCGCCGCCGTACCTCCCCTCGGACCACGGCCCGCGCCGCCGTACGCCTCCTCAGACCACGGCCCGCGCCCGCTCCACCACCGCCCGCAGGTCCAGCGTGTGCGGGAGCGTCCCGAAGGCCGCGCCGCCGTCCCCGCCGAGCCGCGCCGCGCAGAACGCGTCCGCCACCTCCGGCGGAGCCCACCGCACGAGCAGCGCGCCCTGGAGCACCAGTGCGATCCGCTCCGTGAGCCGCCGGGCCCGCGCCTCGATCCCCTCCAGGTCCGCCAGTTCGACGAGGAGCCCCCGGATGGCCCGGTCGAGCCGGTGATCGGCGCCCCGCGCCGCCCCCACCTCCCGCAGCAGCGCGTCGAGGGCGGCGGGCTCGGTCCGCAGCGCCCGCACCACGTCGAGCGCCTGCACGTTCCCCGAGCCCTCCCAGACCGAGTTGAGCGGCGACTCCCGCAGCAGCCGGGGCATCCCCGACTCCTCCACGTACCCGTTGCCGCCCAGGCATTCCAGTGCCTCCGCCACCACCGGCGTACACCGCTTCGTCACCCAGTACTTCGCCGCAGGCACGGCAATACGGAGCAAAGCGCGCTCCTGTTCGGGGTCGCTCCCGCCGGCGGTGTCGGCAGGGTGGGCGCTGCCGCCGTCGGTGTTGTCACCGCTGTCGCTGCCGCCGTCGGTGTTGTCGCCGCCGTCGGTGGCGTCGTACGCCGCTGCCAGCCGCATGCCGAGTACCGTCGCCGCCTCCGACTCCAGGGCCAGGTCGGCGAGCACGTTCCGCATCAGGGGCTTCTCGACGAGCAGCCCGCCGAAGGCCGAGCGGTACGAGGCGTGGTGCACGGCCTGCGCCACCGCCTGCCGCATCAGCGCCGCCGAACCCAGCACGCAGTCGAGCCGGGTCGCCGCGACCATGCCCATGATCGTCCGGATCCCGCGCCCCTCCTCGCCGACGCGGCGCGCCCAGGTCGTCCCGTCGAACTCCACCTCGGCGGAGGCGTTCGACCGGTTGCCCAGCTTGTCCTTGAGCCGCTGGAGCGCGAAGGCGTTGCGCGAGCCGTCCGCGAGCACCCGGGGCACCAGGAAGCAGGTCAGGCCCCCCGGAGCCTGCGCGAGGACCAGGAAGGCGTCCGACATGGGAGCCGAGCAGAACCACTTGTGCCCCGTCAGGACGTACTCGCCGTCGGCCGCGAGCGGCCGGGCCTCCGTGGTGTTCGCCCGGACGTCGCTGCCGCCCTGCTTCTCCGTCATCGCCATGCCGAGCAGCGCCCCCGGCTTCTCCGCGACCGGACGGAGCTCCCGCTCGTACACGTGCGAGAGGGCCGCGGGCTCCCAGACCGCCGCGAGCTCCGGCTCGACGCGCAGCGCGGGCACCGCGGCGTGCGTCATCGACACCGGGCAGCCGTGCCCCGCCTCCGCCTGCGAGGCCACCAGGAACCCGGCGGCCCGCCGCACATGACCACCCGGACGGCCCCAGGCGTCCGTGAGGCCCGCCGAGACGGCCTTCCCGAGGAGCCGGTGCCAGGCCGGATGGAACTCGACCTCGTCGATCCGCCGGCCGTACCGGTCGTGGGTCCGCAGCCGGGGCGGATGCTCGTTCGCCTGCTCACCCCACTCCCGCACCTGGGCCGAACCGGTCGCCCGGCCCAGCAGGCTCAGCTCGTCGCGCGCCTCTTCCAGGAGGGCCGGGGCGAGGTGGCGCTCGACCGCCTCCGCCAGCGCCCGGTCGCTCGTGAAGACGTCGTACCCCACCAGGGGCGGAGCCTGGTTGGTCACGGTGTGGGTGCTCGCTGCCATGCCGATACGGTAAGCAGGTGCAGGCAGCAAGAGAAACACCCGATCGGCCCGAGCGTCGGCCCTGGAGCAGGCTCCACCGCGCGCGCGTCCTCTACCGCAACGTCTCGAAGCGGAAGATGGCCTGGCTGCTCCTCAAGGACACCGTCAACTCGTGCATCGAGTACCGGATCCTCGGCCTCGCCGCCGAGGCCGCGTTCTTCACCCTGCTGTCGCTGCCGCCCCTGCTGCTCGGTCTGATCGCCGTCCTCGGCTACGCCGACGACTGGACCAACACCGACACTGTCACCAGCATCCGGGAGAACATCCTCCACGCGGCCGGCACGGTCCTCTCCGACCGGGGCGTCCACGAGATCGCCGAACCGCTCCTCGACGACATCACCCAGGGCAAACGGCCCGACCTGATCTCCCTCGGCTTCGCCATCGCCCTCTGGTCCGGCTCGCGCGCGGTGAACGTCTTCATCGACACCATCACCGTCATGTACGGCCTCGACGGACACCGGGGCATCGTCAAGACCCGGCTCCTCGCCCTGCTCCTCTACATCGTGGCGCTGCTCATCGGAGCCGTCGTGCTGCCCCTGGCCGTCGTCGGCCCCGACCGGGTCGTCCAGCTCGTCCCCTGGGGCACCGAGGTCGTCGCCGTCCTCTACTGGCCGGCCGTCATCCTGCTCTCCATCGCCTTCCTCACCACGCTCTACCACGTCTCCGTGCCCGTCAGGTCGCCGTGGATCGAGGACATCCCCGGCGCCCTCGTCGCCCTCGGCATGTGGGTCCTCGGCAGCTTCCTGCTGCGCATCTACCTGACCAGCCAGGTCGAGGGACCGACGATCTACGGCTCGCTCGCCGCGCCCATCGCCGTCCTGCTCTGGATCGGCGTCTCGGCCTTCGCGGTCCTCGTCGGCGCCGCCGTGAACGCCGCCATCGACCGCGTCTGGCCCTCCGTCGCCACCGCCGCCGCCCGCGAGGCCAACGAACGGGCCCGCGCCGTCCAGGCCGCCGAACTCGTCGCCCGCGTGCGGGCCGAGGCGGAGGACGTCGACGAGGACGACCCGGACATGCCGTCCGAGTTCCCCGAGCGCTGGTCCAGGTTCCTCCCCCCGGACGACGTGAAGTCCCGCCTCCACTCGGGCTGGGAGAAGGACTGACCTCCGCCCCGGCCCAGGGCCTACGCTCGAAGGGTGTACGAGGAGCGCCCCGCCCTGCTCGACGGAGCCGTGCTGTGGACCCGGACCGCCGCCGGCCCCACGGCGGACCGGCCCGTCCTGCCCGACGGCTGCATGGACCTGATCTGGGCCGACGGGAGCCTCCTCGTCGCCGGACCCGACACGCGCGCGTACGTACCGGGCGAGTCCGCCGCGCGGTACGCGGGCGTCCGCTTCGCCCCCGGTGACGCCCCCGGCTTCCTGGGCGTCCCGGCCCGCGAACTCCGCGACCGGCGGGTCGCCCTCGGCGCGCTGTGGGGCGAGGCGACGGCGCGGCGGCTCGGCGAGCGGATCACGGAGGCCGCCGATCCGGCCGCCGCCCTGGAGGACCTCGTCCTGCGCCGGGCCGCCCGGGGCCCCGGGCCCGATCCGCTGCTCCGGGCCGTCGTGGCGCGGCTCGCGGCGGGCAGGCCGGTCGCCGAGACGGCGGAGGCGGTCGGGCTGGGCGCCCGGCAGCTGCACCGGCGCTCCCTCGACGCCTTCGGCTACGGCCCGAAGATCCTCGCCCGCGTCCTGCGCCTCCAGCGCGCGCTCGCCCTGGTCCGGGCCGGGGTGCCCTTCGCGGAGGCGGCCCCGCGCGCGGGCTGCGTCGACCAGGCCCACCTGGCGCGGGAGGTCCGGGCCCTCGCGGGGACCACCCTGAGCGCCTACGCGGCCTCCGAGGCCGCGAAGAGCGAGACCTCGCCGCCGTCCGGGTCGAGGACCACCGCGTAGCGCTGCCCCCACACGGCGTCCCAGGGCTTCAGATGCCCCCGGTACCCGGCGGTGACCAGCTCCTCGTAGACCGCGTCCACCTCCGCCGGCGCACCGCACCGGAAGGCGAGCCCGACCCGGTTGCCCACCGGACGCGTCCAGCCGGGATCGAAGGAACGGATGACGTCCTCCGTGTCCCAGGCGATCCGCAGCCCGCCGGGCAGCGCCGCCTCCACGTGCGGGGCCGACCCGGCCCCGGCAGGGACGTCCAGGCCGAGGCGCCGGTAGAACGCGAGCGAGGCGGCCATGTCCGAGACGACGAGGCCGACGAGGTCGAAGCGGGGAGTGATGCGCGGTGCTGTGTCCATGACCGCACGGTAGGCGCGAGGCCCGTGGCCGGTCTTGTACGAATCGGACGCGGCCCCCGGCCGCCCCCGCACCTCCCGGCCCACGGCCGGGCCGTGAAGCACGCGCGTGTGCGCCGTCCCGGAGCGCACGCCGTGTTGGCCGGAAACGGGCTGTCCGGCTTTCGCACCCGCTCCCCACGATGGGCGCGTGTCCAAGGCGAACCCCCAGGAGCCGGCCGGCCTGCGCCCCGACCCGAAGAGGGCCGGCGGGCGGGACGGGCTGCTGACCACCCTGTCGAGCGAGGCCGTGCAGGCCGTGGACCGTTTCGCGTGGTACTCCGATCAGATACAGCGGTACATCTTCCCCATCACCCTCTCCACCCCTTACACAGCGGACTTCCGTTCCGAGGTGTCGGCGCTCCAGCTCGGCGCGGTGCAGGTCGCACGCTTCACCTTTCCTCCGCTGGAAGCAGCGCGTACGGCACGGCACATCCGAAGCGTCGACCCCGAGACCTACCAGCTCGGGTGGATGCGCCGCGGCGCCATGACGGCCACCCAACTCCGCAACGACGCGTTCGTCGGGCCGGGTGACATGGTCCTCTTCGGCACGTCCCACCCGCTGCGGGCCGGCGTGCGGGACGAGGGCGCCATGACCGAGGTGGCCGTGCTCCGCATCCCGAAGAACGCCCTGCCCCTACCGTCCGCACAGGTCGACCGCCTCCTCGCACGACGACTCGCCCCCGAGGGGGTGAGCGGTGCCCTGCTGCACCAGCACCTGCACACCCTGCTCGCCCACGCGTCCGAGGTCGGGCCGGCGGAGGCCCATCGCCTGGGCACCGTCACCGCCGACCTGATCGCCTCCTTCGCCGCCGACCGGCTCGACAGAGCGGAGCTCGTGCCGTCGGAGACCCGCACCACGGTGCTGCGTGCCCGGATCAACGCCTTCATCACCCGCCACCTCGGCGACCCGGAGCTCCGGCCGGCGGTCATCGCCGCCCACCACCACATCTCCCTGCGCTCCCTCCACGCCCTGTTCCAGCAGGAACCGGCCACGGTCGCGGCGACAATCCGGCACCGGCGCCTGGAACGCTGCCGCGCCGACCTCGCCGACCCCGGAATGCACGACCGGCCGATCGCCGCCATCGCCGCCCGCTGGGGACTGCTCGTACCGGCCGAGTTCAGCCGTGCGTTCAGGGCCGCATACGGGATGAGCCCGGGCGAGTACCGGGCGGAGGCGACCCGCCTCCGGCGATCCGCACGGGATCACAAGCCACTGTGCGCGCACCCACAAGCCGATCCGGCGGGCCGACGGCACGATGAGAACCCACCGACCCGGGCAGCGCGCTGATCGACGGGACCGGGGGCGGCGTCGCTCCTGCCCGGGTCGGGGACCACACCGGCCCGGGCACACGCCCCGGCGAGAGGAGACCCGTCCGGGTCGTACTCGTCCGGTACCGGGCCGGCCCTCACCTGCGCCCACGGCACGGGGCCGCCCGGAGGGGACTCTGACGTGATCGTTCGTGCGGTGGCTTGGGGGAGACGCCATGTACTTCGACGACTGGGAGAAGCGGCAGGCGTACGACCGGGGACGCCAGGACGAGCGCGACCGGATCCGGCGGTCGGTCGACGGCGACGACGGCGACGGGTGCTTCGGCGTGATCTTCCTGTGCGTCATCATCTACGTGATCGTCAAGGCCTGTTCCGGCTGACGCCGGGCCGGGACTGACCACCGCCAGGCCGCCGCACCACGTCAACGCCCCGGTGCGGCGGCGGGGTTCCGGATTTAATCGGTGGTGCCGTGCCCCGGGGCGGGCTATGGTGCTGCTCGTCCGTACCCAGAGGGACGGTGTCGGTTCGTCGAGAAGAAGCCGGAGGTGAGGACATTGATGACTGTCACGGTGACGGGCTCTGCCCGCATTCAGGAGTTCATCGTTCCCACTTCCGTGGCCTCCGGCTGACACCCGTTCGATCCGCGCGCTCGGAGCGCGCCGCCGGGGCCGCCCTTCGAAGGGTCCCCCTTGTCTTTCCCGCTTTCCTCCCTCTCCTCTTCCTCCTCCCTGCTCGACGCCCACGGCTGGGACTCCGGCTGGGCCGCCGACTTCGCGCCCCACGCCGCCCGGGGACTCGTCCCGGGGCGGGTCGTCCGCGTCGACCGCGGGCAGTGCGACGTCGCCACCGCCGAGGGCATCGTCCGCGCCGACACGGCGTTCGTGACCCCGCACGACCCGCTGCGGGTCGTCTGCACCGGCGACTGGGCCGCCGTCGACCCGGAGGGCGCCGGCGACCCCCGGTACGTGCGCGCGTGCCTGCCGCGCCGTACGGCCTTCGCGCGCTCCACCTCCTCCAAGCGGTCCGAGGGCCAGATCCTCGCCGCCAACGTCGACCACGCCGTCATCACGGTCTCGCTCGCCGTCGAACTCGACCTCGGCCGGATCGAACGCTTCCTCGCCCTGGCCTGGGAGTCCGGCGCCCAGCCGACCGTCGTCCTCAGCAAGGCCGACCTCGTGCCCGACCCGGTCGGGCTCTCCTACCTCGTCGAGGACGTGGAGACGGTCGCGCCCGGCGTCCAGGTGCTGCCGCTCAGCTCCACCACCGGGGAAGGGCTCGACGTGCTCGCCGCGACGATCGCGGGCGGCACGACCGTGCTGCTCGGCGTCTCCGGCGCCGGCAAGTCGACCCTCGCCAACGCGCTGGTCGGCGACGACGTGATGGACGTCCAGGCCGCCCGTGACGTCGACGGCAAGGGCCGGCACACCACGACCACCCGCAACCTCTTCGTCCTGCCCGGCGGGGGAGTCCTCATCGACACCCCCGGACTGCGCGGCGTCGGACTCTGGGACGCCGAGGCCGGGGTCGGCCAGGTCTTCTCCGAGATCGAGGAACTGGCCGGGGACTGCCGCTTCCACGACTGCGCCCACGAGTCCGAGCCGGGCTGCGCGGTGGCGGCGGCGATCGAGGACGGCTCGCTGCCCGTGCGCCGCCTGGAGAGCTACCGCAAGCTGATCCGCGAGAACCGGCGGATCGTGGCCAAGACCGACGCCCGGGTGCGCTCCGAGATGCTCAAGGAGTGGAAGCGCATGGGCAGGGAGGGCCAGAAGGCCATGGAGCTCAAGCGCGGCGGCGGCAGGACCCGGTGATGCCGGGACCGAGCCGATCGCGGTGTCCGAAAACCGCGAGCCGGGCGGTGCCGGCTCCCGCACACTGGGAGCCATGAGGGACGACGACACCCGCTACGAGGCGGTCAGCAGCAGGGACGCGCGGTTCGACGGAGAGTTCTTCTTCGCCGTCCGGACCACCGGCATCTACTGCCGTCCCAGCTGCCCCGCCGTCACGCCCAAGCGGCAGAACGTCTCCTTCTACCCCACGGCCGCCGCCGCCCAGGGTCACGGTTTCCGCGCCTGCCGCCGCTGCCGTCCGGACGCCGTGCCCGGCTCCGCCGAGTGGAACGTCCGGGCCGACGTCGTCGGGCGCGCCATGCGGATGATCGGCGACGGCGTCGTCGACCGCGAAGGCGTGCCCGGCCTCGCCGGCCGGCTCGGCTACAGCACCCGGCAGGTGCAGCGCCAGCTCACCGCCGAACTGGGCGCGGGACCGGTCGCGCTGGCCCGCGCCCAGCGGGCGCACACCGCGCGGCTGCTGCTCCAGACCACGGGGCTGCCCGTCACCGAGATCGCCTTCGCGGCCGGATTCGCCAGCGTCCGCCAGTTCAACGAGACGATCCGCGCCGTCTACGCCCGCACCCCCACCGCCCTGCGCGCCGAGGCGGGCAGCGGCGCGGGAGCCCGTACCGCGCTCGCCGCCGGGGTGCCGCTGCGGCTCGCCCACCGGGGGCCGTACGCGGCCGGCGAGGTCTTCGACCTGCTCGCCGCCGAGGCCGTGCCCCGGGTGGAGGAGGTCGTCGGCGCCCCCGGCGCCCGCACCTACCGGCGCACGCTCCGCCTCCCGTACGGCACCGGCGTCGTCTCCGTCGACGAGCGCTCCGGCGGACGCTGGCTCGAGGCCCGGATCCACCTGACCGAGCTGCGCGACCTGACCACCGCCGTGCACCGGCTGCGCCGCCTCTTCGACCTGGACGCCGACCCGTACGCGGTCGCCGAACGCCTCGGGACGGCCCCCGCGCTCGCCGCCGAGGTGGCGGCCCGGCCGGGCGTGCGCTCTCCCGGCACGGCCGAGCCCGAGGAGTTCGCGCTGCGGACGGTCCTCGGCGCCGAGGAGTCGGCCCGGCTCGTCGAGCTCCACGGCACCCCGCTGGCCACCGCCTGCGGAACCCTCACCCACGTCTTCCCGGAACCCGCCGCCCTGACGGAGCACCCCGTCGCGGGGCCGCTGGCCCGTGCCCTCGCCGACGGAGCCGTACGCCTCGACCCCGGCGCCGACCGCGACGAGGCCGAGCGCGCCCTGCTCACCGTCCCCGGCGTGACCGCCGAGGCCGCCGCGCTGATCCGGATGCGGGCCCTCGGCGACCCCGACGTGCCCCCGAAGGGCGCCCCGTCGGGGGCGGAGGAGTGGCGCCCCTGGCGCTCCTACGCGGCGCGCTACCTGAGCCCGGCCTGATCGGCAAGACACCCCTGAGCCCCTCAGCCCCAGATCACCGCGCCCGCCCAGGCGCCCACGACCAGCAGGCAGGCGAAGAGCTCGACGAGCACGCTCGTGCCGGCCGCCCGCATCACCGTCCGGGTCGCCGCCCTGGCCTGGCCGTGGCCGCCGAGGCGGAGCCGCTCCGAGAGGTAGATCCCGCCGACGAAGCCGGGGATCGCGCCGACCACCGGGATCAGGACGAAGCCCAGGGCGGCGCCCACCCCCGCGTACGTCACCATGCGCCGGGTGATGCCGACGCCCCTGAGGCGGCGCGGCGGCAGCTGCCAGACGATCACCTGGGTGAGGAGCAGCAGGCCGGTCGAGGAGGCCAGCAGGATCCAGGCCAGGTCCGTGCGCTCGTGCAGCGCCCACCAGAGCATCGCCGCCCACACCAGCCACGTCCCCGGCACGCCGGGCGCGAGCACCCCGAACAGGCCGAGCAGCATCACCGTCCCGATCATCAGGAGCTGCCACACACCCACGCTGTCAGCGTGCACGACGCCCGGGATGTCCGCAGGTCGCACGGGGCGGACGGGGTACGCGGCAGGGGCCGAAGGGTCAGGGCGCCAGGGGCAGGGCCGCGGCCACCAGGTTCCGCTCCTTGCGGCTGATCAGCGGGAAGACCAGCTTCAGGACGTTGTCGCTGTTCGGCGAGGAGAGGACGAACGAGGAGTTCAGGATCCGTTCCCTGATCGCCGAGCGGAACAGGCCGTCGCGCGCGATCGTCATGGTGTGCTCGACCGGCTTGGCGAAGACCGGATCCGCCCGGAAGACGAAGAGCCGGCGGTCGGTCATCGCCAGGTACATCGGGACCGGCGTCGGTATCACCGCCATCGCGCCGCCGCTGAGGACGGCCGAGGCCACCCCGAACGCGGCGGTACGGCCCACGGAGACCGTGCTCAGGCCGACGACGCAGGTCACCTCCACCTGCTCCCCGGGTTCGAGCAGGGGGTGGACGGTGGCGAGCAGGGCGCGACGGCGCCTTCCGTTCATGGGGGACTCCCGGAGGTATGCGGAACCGGCCGCTCACCTTCCCATACGCCCCCGCGTCAGCCGCGGGCGACCCAGCCCTTCTCGTACGCGTGCCAGCCCAGCTGCAGCCGGGTCGTCACCCCGGTCAGCTCCATCAGCCCCTTCACCCGCCGCTGCACGGTCCGCAGCCCCAGGTCCAGCTGCTTGGCCACGCTCGCGTCCGTCATCCCGGCGAGCAGCAGCGACAGGATCTCCAGGTCCATCGCGTCCGGACCCGGCGCCTCGTCCTCGGTGATCTGCGCGCCCGCCCCCAGCCGCAGCGGCAGCGCCTCGCGCCACACCGACTCGAAGAGCCCCATCAGCGATTCGAGCAGCCCGCTCGCGTGCACGACGATCGCCGCCGGCTCGGCGCCCCGGCCGGTCAGCGGGACCATGGCGAGGGACCGGTCGGCGACGACCAGCTTCGTGGGGACCCGGTCGGCGACCCGGATCCGCTCCTCGCGGCTCAGCGCCGCGGAGAGTTCGAGCAGCCCCGACGGGAGCGTGAGCACCTCGCGCTCGATCACCACCCGGTAGCGGACCCCGCGTCCGGCCGCCTGTTCCTCGGCGTGGTTCTCCAGGCCGGAGACGGCGATCGGCTTGCCCGTCACCAGGGCGCAGACCTCCTCCTGGGCGCCCAGCTGGAGCTGGAGGAAGCGGTGGGTCACCGCGCTCGCGCCGACCACCACCTCCACCAGGTCGTGCACGGCCGCCTCCGCGGCCTCCGCCCGGTACTCCTCGGCGAGCAGCTTGGCCGCCAGCTCGGCCTGCTCCAGCTCGTGCCGCTGCTGGGTCAGCAGCGCGCCGAGCGCGACCCCGGGCGGCGCCGCGACCCACCGGCCGGTGCGGGCCGAGGACTGGGCGGCGAGCCCCTGCGACTCCAGACGGCGCAGCGCCCGCTCGGTCTCCTGCTCGGACAGGGCGAGCCGGTGCGCCAGATCGGTGACCTCCGCCGCGCCCAGCGCGACCAGGGCGCGGTACGCGGATTCCTGGCGTTCGTCGAGCCCTATCGCTCCCAGCATGGATGCCCCACCCCTCGCCGCACCTCCCGCGGGCGTCCCGGATCTTCCGGGGACGTTCACCGGAGGCATTCGTTCCGTTGGTGACCTGGCGGGAAACGGCCACGGCGTATTCCCGCCTCTCCCATCATCCCTGTACCGCCCTCACCTCTGCCAATGTGGCGCCACCGCAGCACCAACAGCCTCCGGAGAGGGGCCCTTTATGTCCTTTTTCCGGATTCAGATGGGGAGAGCGATGCGTCCGATTCCGCGTACGGCCCTGGGGGTGGCGACCGCCGTCGTCCTGGCCGTCACCGCGGTCGCGCCGTCCATGGCCGATGAGCCGCAGGACGACACGACCGGCAAGCGACCGCTGGTCGGCAGCGAGGCCTCGGCCCGCGCCGGCGACGGAGCCAGGACCGCCACGGTGACCCTGGTCACCGGCGACCGCGTCCTGGTCACCCGGGACGCCGAGGGGAACCCGGCGGCCACGGCCCTGCCCCGGGAGGACGGCACCGTCCCCCTGGTCCAGACCCGCCGCTCCGGCCAGGACCTGTACGTCTACCCCGAGGACGCCACCGCCGCGCTCGCCGCCGGACGCGTCGACGAGGAGCTCTTCAACGTCACCGGCCTGATCCGCCAGGGCTACGACGACTCCGCCACCACCACGCTCCCCCTCATCGCGGTCTACGGCTCCGACCTCGCCCGCTCCGTCCCCGCCGCCCCCCGCGGCGCCAGGCGCGGCCAGGTCCTCAAGGCCGTCGACGGCGTCGCGCTCAAGGCCGAGAAGAAGCAGGCCGCCACCTTCTGGGCCGACATCGCCGCCCCGGCCGCCCGCTCCGCCTCCGGCCTGAAGAAGCTCTGGCTCGACCGCAAGGTCGAGGCCACCCTGGAGCAGTCGACCAAGCAGATCCACGCCCCCGAGGCCTGGGCCGCCGGCTACGACGGCAAGGGCACCAAGGTCGCCGTCCTCGACACCGGCGCCGACGCCGAGCACCCCGACCTCAAGGGCCGCATCGTCGCCTCGGAGAACTTCACCGACTCCGACACCACCGGCGACCACCAGGGCCACGGCACCCACACCATCTCCACCGTCGGCGGCTCCGGCGCCGCGAGCGGCGGGAAGAAGAAGGGCGTCGCCCCCGGCGCGGACCTCCTCAACGGCAAGGTCCTCAACGACTCCGGCTCCGGCGCCGCCTCCTGGATCATCGCGGGCATGGAATGGGCCGTCGCGCAGGGCGCCGACGTCGTCTCCATGAGCCTCGGCAGCCCCGTACCCACCGACTGCACCGACCCGATGAGCGTCGCGGCCGAGGAACTCGCCCGGAACGAGGGCACGTTGTTCGTCATCGCCGCCGGCAACTCCGGCCCGGCGCACAACACCGTCTCCTCGCCCGGCTGCGCCCCCAGCGTCCTCACCGTCGGCGCCACCGACCGCGACGACTCCACCGCCTGGTTCTCCAGCCGCGGTCCGACGATCGTCAACCACACCCTCAAGCCGGAGGTGGCCGCGCCCGGCGTCGGCATCTCCGCCGCGGCGGCCGGCGGGCGGGGCGTGTACGCCTACCAGTCCATGTCCGGCACGTCGATGGCCACCCCGCACGTCGCGGGCGCCGCCGCCGTCGTCAAGCAGCGCCACCCCGACTGGACCGCCCAGGAGATCAAGTCCGCGCTCGTCGCCTCCGCCGACAGCGGCGTCCCCGGCGACGTCCGCGAGGTCGGCGGCGGCCGCCTCGACGTCAAGGCCGCCATCGACCAGACGGTCCTCGGCGCCCCCGCCGTCCAGGGCGGGACCTTCGCCTGGCCGCAGGACAAGTCCGACCGGACCACGGTCTCCGTGCCGTACACCAACACCTCCGACGCGCCCGTCACCCTCGACCTGGCCGTCGAGAAGGTCACCGGCAACGACGGCTCCGCCGTCCGGTCGGCCGTCGCCCGCCTCGGCAGGAGGACCGTCACCGTCCCGGCCGGCGCCACCGTCGAGGTCCCGCTCGCCCTCGACCCCGACGCCCGCCTGGAGCGCGCCCAGTACGGCGACGTCACCGGCCGCGTCGTCGCCACCGGCAAGGGCGGCGTCCACGTCTCCACCCCGTTCTCGCTGTACGTGGAGCCCGAGACCGTCACCCTGCGCGTCAAGCTGATCGACCGTCAGGGCGAGCCCGCCTCCGGCGCCTCCTCCCTCGACGTCATCGGCACCGACGACGCCACCGGCGAGCGCCGCTTCAACGAGGGCGCCGCCGACCAGGTCTACCGCCTGCGCCCCGGCAGCTACTTCCTCTCCTCCTTCGTCACCACGCCCGACGCGGGCGAGGGCGCCACGCTGAACGACTCGCTCAGCTACCTCGGCCGCCCGCAGGTGGAGCTGAAGAAGGACACCACGGTCGTCCTCGACGCCCGCAAGGCCCACAAGCTGTCGGTGCGGACCGACCGGGCCTCCGAACTCCGCGGCGCCACCCTCGCGTTCGCCCGCTCCTGGGACGACTTCTGGCTGCACGCCGGAACCGCCGCGGGCCCGCGCACCATCCGCGGCTACTACGCCTCGGTCGAAGGGACCCCCGCGGAGGGCGACTTCGAGTTCGGCAGCTACTGGCGGACCGCCGCCCCGCAGATCACCTCGCTGCGCACGGACGACGGCCTGGCCCTCCACCCCCTCACCGCCTCCATCGGCTCCGACAACCTCGACGGCACCGGCTCCGCCCGCCTCGTCGACGCCGGAACAGGCACGCCGGACGAGCTCAAGGCCGCCGGGGTCCAGGGCCGCATCGCCCTCGTCCGGCTCCCGGACGACTCCACCAACGCGGGCGTCCTCGCCCGCAACGCCAAGGCCGCCGGAGCCGTCGCCGTCGTCACGTACCACCGGGCCCCCGGCCGCTGGTACCCCACCGGAGGCTTCACCGGCCTCGGCCTCCCCGTCCTCTCCGTCCCGTCCGCCGAGGCCACCGCGCTCCTCGGCGAGCTGGCGGCCGGCGAGGTCACCCTCGACTGGAAGGCCACCGCGAAGAGCCCCTACCTCTACAACCTCGCCTTCCCCGAGACCGGCGCGATCCGCGACGACGAGGAGTACCGGGTCCGCGACGCCCGGCTGGGCCGCACCGACTCGACCTACGGATCGGCCGGCGTCACCACCGACTTCACGGAGTTCCCGGCCGCCTACCGTCCGAACGGCGTCGGCGTCTCCTTCGGCTCCCTGGAGACCGTCCCCGCGCCCGGCACCCGCACGGAGTACTACTCCACCGGTGACACCGCCTGGCTGCAGATGGTCAACAGCAGCTTCCCGTTCGGCGAGATCATGATGGGCGCCCGCCACGCGTACGCGCCCGGCGAGCGGCGCACGGAGAAGTGGTACGACGGCGTCATCGCGCCCACCGCGCCGCGCGACGCCACCGGAGAGCCGGTCCTCGCCGCCGAGCGGCAGGGCAACCTCATCGGCTTCGCCGACGCCATGTGGGGCGACCGCACCCACTACGCCGAGCCCGGCTCCTTCGGCGACATCGGGAACCTGAGCCTCCGTCGTGACGGAGAGGTCGTCGGCGAGACCGGCTGGCCGTTCGGTGTCTTCGAGGTACCGGCCGAAGCCGGGACGTACACGCTCGAACAGAACACCATGAAGATCGGCAGCAAGGTGTGGGCCCGCTCCACATCCGTCAACTCGGTGTGGAAATTCACCTCCAAGCTTGACGAGAGCGTCTATTCTCAGGGCATCCCGATTCTCTTCCCCCGGTACGACCTTCCGGAGGACGGACTCAAGACCCTCGCCGCGACCGACGGCCAGCACATCGGCCTCACCGCGACCGGTCACGCGGGCTACACTCCCGCGGCGCTCACCTCGGCGAAGCTCTCGTACTCCTACGACGGCGGTACGACCTGGACCGAAGCGCGGGTCTCCCCTCAGGGCGACGGCTGGACCGCGACCGTGAACCACGCGGGCGCGACCGGCAAGCAGGTCACCCTGAAGACCGAACTGACGGACGCCAACGGCAACTCCGTCACCCAGACCGTGGTCCGCGCTTACGACGTGCGCTGATCACGCCGGTCCGCCGGGCGTCCTTCCCGTGGGGGGTGGGGCCGCCCGGCGGACCACCCATTTGCGGCAACGGTTTTCCTGGTGTCCCGTTTTCCGGTGCCGTCGGCGGTGGACAATAAGGGCATGACTCAGCAGGGGGACAACTGGTGGGACAGGCTCTACGACGAGTCGGTGCCGGACACGGCCCCGACGGTCTCGGGCGACACGCTCGACGACCACTTCGACACGACACCCCGCGCGACGCGGCCGGACCGCCCGGACGGCGCGCAGGCGGCGACGTCGGCCCCGGAGCCCCCTCCGCCGGCGCGGTCGGCAGCACCGGCGCCACTCGTGCCACCGAGCGCGCCCCCGGTCCCGCCGCCACCGGCGACCTCCTGCCCACCCCAGCCACCGCCTGCGCTGCCCACGGCCGCCGCGCCACCCGCGCCGTCCGGGGGCGCCGAGGCGCCTGCGCCGCCTGCGGTCCCCACGGCGTCTGCACCGCCCGTCGCCTCCGCGCCGAGCGCGCCTGACGCGCCGTCCGTGCCCCCGGCACCGAGGGCGCCCCTGGTGCCGCCGACACCGCCGGCGGCCTCCCGGCCGAACACCCCGCCGACGCCGCCCGCGCCGTCTGCGTCGCCCGCGCCGTCTGCGTCGCCCGCGCCGAGCGCGCCGCCCGCGTCGAGTGCGGCTTCCGCGTCGCGTACGCCGAGTGCGCCGCCCACGCCGGGCAGGCCCTCCGTGCCGAGCGTGCCCCCCGCGCCGCCCGCCCCCTCCGCGCCCCCCGCCCCCTGGGAGGCACCCGGGGGCAGCGGGCCGCGGACCTTCCCGGCCCCGCCCCCGCCGCCCCCGGTCACCGCGCCCGTCGTCACGCCCACCGTCCAGGTGCCGTTGCCCCAGAAGCCCGCAGCCGGACCCGGCGTCCCGGTGGGCGGGTCCCCGTCCGAGGAGCCGGACCCCGATCCCGACCTCACCGTCCAGGTGGCCGCGGCCGTGCCCCCGGAGCCGACCGTCGAGGTCTCCGTGCCCCGTCCGAGGACCGGGTTCATCGGGAGCAGGCCGCCCACCTACGAGGCCGAGCCCACCGCGCTGCCCGTCGCCCGGCCCGGCGGGCTCGCCGAACTGGTCGCCGACACCGTCCTCGACGGCGCCCGTTACGGCACCTGCACCCTGCGCGCCGCCTCCGTACGCGGCGACTCCGCCCGCTACCGGGGCGAGCCCCGCCGGGACGCCCTGCTCACCGCCCGCTTCGGCCACGACGAGTCCGCGCTCGTCCTCGTCGCCGTCGCCGCCGGCTCCCGCGCCGCCGAGGACGCCCACCTCGCCGCCGCCGACGCCTGCCAGTGGATCGCCGAGGCCGTCTGCCGCAGCCACGCCCGGCTCTCCGAGGACATCAGGTCCGGCCGCCGCGGCGACCTCAAGTCCGGCCTCCACCGGCTCACCGACCGGACCTACGGCAAGCTGCGGGCCCGCGCCGCCGAACGGGGCCTCGCCCCCGACGAGTACACCGCGACCCTCCGCTGCCTCCTCGTCCCCGCCGACCCCGAGTGCCGCACCCGCGTCTTCTTCGGGATCGGCGGCGGCGGTCTCTTCCGGCTCCGCGACGGCTCCTGGCAGGACCTCGAACCGCTCCTGCCCGAACCGGCCGCCGTCACCGGCGCCCCCGTCGTCGGCTTCGGCTCGCCGCCCGTCCCGGAGGCGACCGAGGAGGGGGACAGGCTCACCATGGACCTCGGCATCACCACCGCGCCGCCGCTCGTCGAGGAGCCCGTGCCGCCGCCCGCCGACCCGTTCCGCTTCCGCGCCTCCGTGGCCCGCCCGGGTGACACCCTGCTCCTCGCCTCGCCCGGACTTGCCGAGCCGATGCGCGGCGAACCCGCCCTCGCCCACGAGCTCGCCGCCCGCTGGGCCGACGCCGAGCCGCCCGGCCTCGCCGCCTTCCTCGCCGACACCCAGCTGAGGGTGACCGGTTACGCCGACGACCGTACGGGGGTGGCCGTCTGGGAGGCGTGACCCGCCGGGCCGTGTGTTGATGGAGCCATGGCCAAACAGAACGTTGCGGAACAGTTCGTCGACATCCTCGTCCGGGCCGGCGTCCGGCGCCTGTACGGAGTGGTCGGAGACAGCCTGAACCCGGTCGTCGACGCGATCCGCCGCACCAGGGCGATCGACTGGGTCCAGGTGCGGCACGAGGAGACCGCCGCCTTCGCGGCGGGCGCCGAGGCCCAGATCACCGGCGGCCTCGCCGCCTGCGCGGGCTCCTGCGGACCGGGCAACCTCCACCTCATCAACGGCCTGTACGACGCCCACCGCTCCATGGCCCCGGTCCTCGCCCTCGCCTCGCACATCCCGTCCAGTGAGATCGGGCTCTCCTACTTCCAGGAGACCCACCCGGACCAGCTGTTCCGCGAGTGCAGCCACTACAGCGAGCTCATCTCCAGCCCGAAGCAGATGCCCCGGCTGCTCCACACGGCGATCCAGCACGCCGTCGGCCGCGGCGGCGTCAGCGTCGTCTCGCTGCCCGGCGACATCGCCTCCCAGCCGGCCCCGGAGAAGACGGCGGAGACCGCGCTCGTCACCACCCGGCCCACCGTCCGCCCCGGGGACGCCGAGATCGACGCGCTCGTACGGATGATCGACGCCGCCGACCGGGTGACGCTGTTCTGCGGCAGCGGCACGGCGGGCGCGCACGCCGAGGTGATGCAGTTCGCCGAGCGGATCAAGGCGCCGGTCGGCCACGCGCTGCGGGGCAAGGAGTGGATTCAGTACGACAATCCCTACGACGTGGGGATGAGCGGTCTGCTGGGGTACGGCGCTGCCTACGAGGCCACCCACGAGTGCGATCTGCTGATCCTGCTCGGCACCGACTTCCCGTACAACGCCTTCCTGCCCGACGACGTCAGGATCGTGCAGGTCGACGTCCGGTCCGAGCACCTCGGCCGCCGCTCCCGGCTCGACCTCGCCGTCTGGGGGGACGTCCGCGAGACGCTGCGCTGTGTGATCCCCCGGGTCCGCGCGAAGACCGACCGCCGCTTCCTCGACAAGATGCTGAAGAAGCACGCCGACGCGCTGGAGGGCGTCGTCAAGGCCTACACCCGCAAGGTCGAGAAGCACGTCCCGATCCACCCCGAGTACGTCGCCTCCGTCCTCGACGACCTCGCCGACGACGACGCGGTCTTCACGGTGGACACCGGCATGTGCAACGTCTGGGCCGCCCGCTACCTCTCGCCCAACGGGCGGCGCAGGATCATCGGCTCGTTCAGCCACGGCTCCATGGCGAACGCCCTGCCGCAGGCGATCGGCGCCCAGTTCACGGACCGGAACCGCCAGGTCGTCTCGCTCTCCGGCGACGGCGGCTTCTCGATGCTGATGGGCGACTTCCTGACCCTCGTCCAGTACGACCTGCCCGTGAAGGTCGTCCTGTTCGACAACTCCTCGCTGGGCATGGTGGAGCTGGAGATGCTGGTCGCCGGACTCCCCTCGTACGGGACGACGTACAAGAACCCGGACTTCGCCGCCATCGCCCGCGCCGCCGGGGCCTACGGCGTCCGCGTCGAGAAGCCCAAACACCTCGCGGGCGCCCTCAAGGACGCCTTCAGGCACAAGGGGCCGGCCCTGGTCGACGTGGTCACCGACCCCAACGCGCTCTCCATCCCGCCGAAGATCAGCGCCGACATGGTGACCGGCTTCGCGCTCTCCGCCAGCAAGATCGTCCTGGACGGCGGCGTGGGCCGGATGCTCCAGATGGCCCGTTCCAACCTGCGCAACGTGCCCCGGCCCTGAGGGGTGTCCGGAAGTCCCGCCTCATGAATGCGGACGGTGAGGCGGGGCATGCATCCCCGTGAGCCTGTTCGACGCGACCTGGGGTGGGGGATATGGCCGGGGAGGCACGACAGCCGACTCAACTGCTCAGAAAGGTGGGATGCGCCGATCTCACCGCGGTGCCGGAGGTGCGGCACGCCCTGCGTGAACTGCTGCGGAGATGGGGCGGACCGGGCGCCTCCGACGTGGCCGAACTGCTCACCAGCGAACTGGTGACCAACGCCCTGGTCCACACCGAGCACGGGGCCGTCGTGACCGCGACGGTCGTCCCCGAGCAGCTGAGGGTCGAGGTCCGCGACTTCGTGCCCGGACTCGAGCGGCCGCCCGCGCCGCCCGCCGACGACGGTACGCACGGCCGGGGACTCGTCCTCGTCCAGGCCCTGGCCGACTCCTGGGGGGTCGAGGAGAGCGGCGCGGGCAAGGTGGTGTGGTTCGAACTGAACGGCGGGGCCGCCTGAGGGGCGGCCCCGCCGTTCTCCTTTCCGTTCCCCCGCTCAGCCGAACTGCTGCTCCAGGTCCTTGAGCTTGCGCTCCAGGGAGTCGAGACGGGGCAGCGCCTGGGTGTCGTCCTCGGCGGTGAGGTCCACCGTCCGGGACTCGCCGGGGCGGGGCTCATCGCCCCTCACGGCTTGCAGGGAGGGCCGGGGCCGAAGCGGCAGCTGTCCGGGGTCCGCTATGGCGGGCTCCGCGACGGCGGCCTGCACGGCCGCCGTCGCGGAGCCCGAACCGCCGCCCGCACCCGGACCGGTACCCGTACCGGACGAGGTGCCGAGGGCCGCCATCTCGACCTGGCGACCCCCGCCGCGGCCGAGCCCGAAGGCGCGGTGCTGACGGTTGATCGCCTTGAGCCTCGCCCGGTCCAGCTTGACCTGGTCGCGCCGGCGGAGCCGGTTCTGCTCCTTCTCCCGCCGGTCCTCGCGCACCTCGTCGACCGCCTCGTCCAGGGTCCGTACGCCCTCCAGGAGCATCAGCGACCAGGCCGCGAAGGTCTCCCGGGGCGCCCTCAGCCACCGCACGATGCGGATCTGCGGCAGCGGGCGGGGCACCAGGCCCTGCTCGCGCAGCGCCGCCCTCCGGGTCTGCTTCAGCGCCCGGTCGAAGAGGACCGCCGCCGAGAGGGACATGCCGGCGAAGAAGTGCGGAGCACCGTCGTGGCCCATGCCGCGCGGTGCGTGCACCCAGTTGAACCAGGCCGCCGCGCCCGCGAACAGCCAGACGAGCAGGCGCGAGCCGAGGGCCGCGTCGCCGTGGCTGGCCTCGCGGACCGCGAGCACCGAACAGAACATGGCGGCGCCGTCGAGGCCGAAGGGGACGAGGTACTCCCAGCCCCCGGCGAGGTTCAGGTTCTGCCGGCCGAAGCCGACGAGGCCGTGGAAGGAGAGCGCCGCCGCGACGGCCGCGCAGAGGAAGAGCAGCCCGTACGAGGCGAATCCGTAGACGGCCTCCTTGCGTCTGCGGCGCTCCTCGCTGCGTTCCCAGGAGTCGTCGGCCGAGGCCTGGTCACCGGCGCGCTTCCCGCGCGCGAGCACCGCCACCGCCGTCAGGACTCCGGCCACCATCACGCCGCCCGGAAGCAGCCAGTCCAGCGATATGTCGGTCAGTCTCATGCGGTGTCCCTTGCATCGCAGTAGGGCGTTTGGCGGCCCATACTGGCCGACCCCGTGGGGTGCTCAAGGGGTTTCGGGGCAAGAGCACGCCATCGGGGTCGCGGGGCATGCGAATAGGTGCGATCTGGTCGAACTCACGTGCAGGGCAAGGGGTTTGAGTTCGATTTACGTCACCCCTCCGGGTGGCGTAGGCGCGGTCGCGCCCCAGGGCCCTCAGGCGGTCGCGGTCAGCCGGCGGACGCGCTCGGCGTCGCAGGTGCGCGGACAGGTGAGGCAGGTGTCCTCGGGGCGCAGCGTGTAGAAGAAGCAGCAGGTGGCCCGGTCGCGGGTGGCCCGCGGAGCGCCGTCCGTCCCCTCGGCGCCGGCCAGCTCGCGGAAGCCCGCCCCGCCCGCGTACGGCTTGTACGGCCCGGTGGTGCCCGGCAGGAGGAGTTCGAGCTCGGCCGTCGCCCGCCGTTCCTCGCCGAGCAGGGCCGCGACGTACCAGAGACCCTCGACGACCTCGTCCGTGGCCATCCCCCACAGGGCCCGGCGGCCGCGCCGCATCCGGGGCCCGAAGCCGTCGAGGACCGCCTCGAGGTGCTCGGCGAGCGAGGCGCGCACCTCGGCGCGCAGCGCCTCCTCGTCGGCGACGACCCGGGCGCCGGGGAGGGCGGCCGCGGGATCGCCCGGCAGGCAGGCGAACTCCTCCACCCGGACCGCCATGCGGCCGAGCGCCCGCTGGAAGGCCACGTTCCGGACGGGCAGGCGGGGCACCCTGCGGTCCAGGAACCAGGGGAGGGTGACGAGGAGGCAGGCGGGCCAGGCGTACCGGTGCAGTCCGAAGCCCGCGACGACGTCGGGGCGGGCCCGGGTGCCGTGGTCCCGCAGCACCTGCGCGTCGTCCCAGGCGAGGAAGGCGTCGAGGCGGGGACCGCCGGCGGCGAGCTCGTCCGCGCCGACCCAGCCCGCGCCGCTCGGCAGCCGCTCGTCCCGGGCGGGCTCCTCCATCCGCAGGCCGGGGAAGACCTCGGCGAGCCGGGCGTAGGAGGCCGCGACGGGCGAGGCGGGGGGAGCGGGCGGCGGGGCGGGCAGCAGGGCGGGGACGGTCATGCGGACCACCGAATCGCGAGCGCGGGCAGGTTAGCCTTACCTTACCCGATTCGGGGTGGTCTCTCACCGAGGGAGAACCCCTCCCACCTGCGGTGGCAGCCCGTATGCCCCGGATGTCGGTCCGTTCGCCTATGGTGCACAGAGCACCCCGGCGACGCGAGCCGGGCCCGGCACGAGGCCGCAGGAGGACCCGGGTGGAGCAGGGCGCAGCGCGCGAGCGGGCGACGGAGAGACCGTCCCCGCCCTTCGGCGACGCCACGGGGACCGCGCGCCCGGAGCCGGCCCGCGCGACGTTCATACGTTCGGAGCCGGCGCGTCCGGGGTCCGCCCGCGCGACGTCCCCGGGTCCGGAGCCGTCGCCCACGGAGTCCGCCCGTACGGCGCCCCCGCGACCGGGGCCGTCGCGCGCGGAGGCCGTACGGGTCCCGGAGCAGACGCGCGGCGCGGAGCCGGGCCGGAGCGCCGAGCACGCCCGTGGCGAGCACACCCACGACGAACCGACGGCCCCCGGCCCCCGCACCGTGCGCAGGCACTCCGTCCGCGGCCAGATCCTCGAAGCCCTCCGCACCGCCCTGGTCGGCGGGGAGCTCCGCCCCGGCGAGGTGTACTCCGCCCCCGTCCTCGCCGAACGCTTCGGCGTCTCCGCCACCCCCGTCCGCGAGGCCATGCAGCGCCTCGCCGTCGAGGGGGCCGTCGAGGTCGTGCCGAACCGGGGCTTCCGCGTCACCGAGCGCACCCCCCGCGAGCTCGCCGAACTCGCCGAGGTCCGCGCGCTCATCGAGGTCCCCGTCATGCTGCGGCTCGCCCGCACGGTCCCGGCCGCCCGCTGGGCCGAGCTCCGGCCACTCGCCGAGGCCACCGCGACCGCCGCCGCCCGGGGCGACCGCGCCCACTACGCCGAGACCGACCGGGCCTTCCACCGGGCCGTCCTCTCCCTCGCGGGGAACGAGCAGCTGCTCGCCGTCGCGGACGACCTCCACCGCCGCTCGCAGTGGCCCCTGATCAGCGCCCCCGCCCTCCGCCACGGCGACCTCGTCGCCGACGCCGCCGAGCACACCGCCCTGCTCGACGCCCTGATCGCCCAGGACCTGGGCGTCGTCCAGGCCCTGGTGCGGGAGCACTTCGCCGGCTCGGAGTGCTGAGGCCCGTCCGGCGGGAAGACCTCGGGAGGGGCCGGTGGGACCGGCGGGGCCCCGGTGTTCCGCTTCGGTTCACGAGCCGGTTCCGTCGGTGGGGTACCGGCCGCGGCCCGGACGACTAAGGTCGAAGTCGTCAGCCGTCCGCCGTGTCGCGTCACCCGTGAGGTGTCCCCATGCCGTCCGCGAGCCCGTCCCCGGCACGGGGCGGTACGGAAGCCGAGGCCGCCGCGCTGCTCGGCTGGCTCACCGATCCCGAGGCGCCCCGGCTCTGCCTCGTCACCGGCGCCCCGGGCAACGGCAAGACCGCCCTCCTCGCCTGGCTCGCCGCGCACGGCCCGCGCTCCGGGCGCTCCCGCCGCCGGACGCCCCGGGTGCTCGTCCCGCTCGCCGGGCAGAGCGCCCTCGGCGCGGCCTGGACGATCGCCGACCGCCTCGGTGTCGTGGCCCGGTCGCCCGGCGACCTCGTCCACGCCCTGGCCACCAGCGAGCCGCGGCCCGCCGGCGGGGCCGTCCTCCTCCTCACGGACCTCCACGCCGCCGCCGAACCCGCAGCCCTCACCCGGCTCATCGCGGAACTCGCCGGTGTCGGGCGGATCCGCCTCGTGGTCGAGGCCCGGAGCGACACCCCGGCCCCGGCCGTCCTGCGCGCCGAACGCCGGATCGCCGTCGTCGACCTGGACGGCGGGCCCGAGGCCGCCGACGGCGCCCGGGCGGAGCCGGCCCCGCCGCTGCCGGACCTCTCCGACCCGGCCGCCGTCTGCGCGGCCGACCCGCTGCTCGTCACCACGGCGTACGTCACCGGTGCCGCCCTCGCCGGGGTGCCCGGCACCCTCGACGGTCCCGAGCCGTCCGCCCGCCCCGGCGAGGGCGCCGTCGACGAGCACGGCGGGCTCCGGACCGCCTGGATGCGCGCCGGGCAGTCGCTCTGCCGCGCCCAGGCCCCGGCGGACCGGGCGCTGGTCCTGCTCGCCGCCCTGGGCGACGGCGCCGACCCCCGGCTCCGCCCCGCGCTCGCCGAGCTCGCGGAGGCCGCGCCGTGGCGGATCCGGTGGGCTCGCCACCGAGGCGATCTGACGCCGCCCTGGCCGGGCCCGGTCACCGTGCTCGGCGCGGCCGGCGGCCCCCTGGAGGGGATCCTCCTCGTCGGCGACCCCACCGGCACCGTGCGTCTGCTCCACGAGGCCGACGCGAGCCCGGCCGGCCGGCTCGCCCACACCGTCCCCGGCCGGATCACCGCGCTGGCGCCCGCGCCCGACGGCACGGTGCTGCTCCTGGACGACCGGGGCCGGCTGCACGCCGTACGGGGAACGGCGCCCCGGCCCCCGTACCTGGAGCGGCTCACCGAGGCGGTCTCGGCGACCCTGGCCCGTCATCCGGGGACGGCCCTCGCGGCGATCGCCGGTTCGGTGGTGGTGGGGGACCGGCTGGGCTCCGTCCACGCCTTCGGTCTGACGGGCCTTCACCAGTCGGCCGCGCACAGCGGCCGGGTCACGGCCGTCGCCGCGGTCGAGTCCGAGACCCCGTTCGTCTGCTCCGGCGGCGCGGACGGGAGCGTCCGGCTCTGGACGCCGGGCCGCACCACGCGTCCCGAGCCCCTCGCCGAACGCCCCTCGCCGGTCGTCTCCCTGCACGCGACCGAGACCCCGCACGGGCCGCTGGTCGCCGCCGCCTGGGCCGACGGCCTGGTCGAACTCCACCGGCCGGAGGGCGGGGCGACGCTCTCCTTCCGCCCGGGTCCCCCGGTCCGCGCGGTCGCGGTCACCGGCGCCGGCTCCCTGCTCGTCGGCACCGACGAGAGCCTGGTGTGCCTCGCGCCGAGGAACTGACCCGTGACGGGACGTCAGCAGACGTCCCGTACGGGCGACTTCAGGTGGCGGCCCGGGGGGTCAGCTGGCCCGAGAGCCAGGTCGGCACCCCGCCGAGCAGCTGGAAGAGGCGCCGGGCCTCGGCGCGCAGACGGCCCGCCTCCGGCTCGGTCTCCGTGGTCGCCAGGGCGGTGAGCGCCGGAGCCGTGCCCACCAGGTAGCCCAGCTCCTCGCGGATCCGCAGGGACTCCGCGAAGCCGTGCCGCGCCTCCGCCAACTCCCCCTCGCGCAGAGCGAGTCCGGCGAGGTGCCGCCAGGTGAAGGAGAGCAGGAGCGAGTCGCCCTGGGCGGTCGCCCCCTCGTGCGCCCTGCGGTACGCGGCGCGGGCCGCCTGCGGGGAGTCGCCGAGGTTCTGGGCGACGAGCCCGCGCCGGAAGTCCAGCAGGGGGCGGCCGGCGGCGGAGGGGCCGATCAGCGCCGCCGCCCGGCCCAGCGCCATCCGGGCCTCGTCGGCCCGGTCGCGCACCCCCAACAGCGTGGAGGCGTAGGCGAGATAGCCGCGTTCGCAGGCGGCGGCCCCGCGTTCCTCGTCGGTTCCGGCGACGGCCTCGGCCGCCCGCAGCGCCTCCTCGGCGTCGGCCCAGCCCTTCTCGGTGTAGAGGCAGCGCTCGATGAGCAGCGCGGCCCGTTCGAGTGCGGCCGCCGGTTCGGACGCGTGCGGCGCGAGCAGCGCGGCCGCGTCCGTCCAGCAACCTCGGGAGCGGAGCCGCCATATGGCGGTCTCCACGGGTGTCTCCTTGCCGTAGGCGAGGGACGGATCTTCGCCACCCCTTGATTCGGAACCAGACATGGCGGTATCCGCCACATTGCCCTCCCCGAGCGCGCCATCGAGCTGTTGAGTAGGACGGCATCTCAGCACGGATCGGAGTACCCGGCCAAGGGGTCGGGTGAAAGATTTCACAAGAGTCCGCGGGGGGCGCGGACCTCCGCCCCGGCCCGTTCCGAGCGGGCGCCGGACGGCCGGCCGGCCCGTGATCACGCCGGTGATCAGGCCCGGGGCCCGGTCCGCGGGCCCCACGCCGAAGGGCCCGGCGCGGCCCCGTGCGCCACTCCTCCGGACTCGCCCGAAGGAGTGAATCATCGGGGCCGCGCCGGGCCCTGGCGGATCCGGTCCGGTTCACCCGAACGGCGTCAGCTCATCCGCAGCGCCAGGAAGAAGTCGAGCTTGTCCTCCAGGCGGGAGAGGTCACGGCCGGTGAGCTGCTCGATCCGGCCCACCCGGTAGCGCAGCGTGTTCACGTGCAGGTGGAGGCGGGTCGCACAGCGGGTCCAGGAGCCGTCGCAGTCCAGGAAGGCCTCCAGGGTCGGGATGAGCTCCGCCCGGTGGCGCCGGTCGTAGTCGCGCAGCGGGTCGAGCAGCCGGGCCGTGAAGGCGCGCCGGACGTCGTCCGGGACGAACGGCAGCAGCAGCACGTGCGAGGCCAGCTCGTGGTGCCCGGCGGCGCAGACCCGGCCCGGCCGGGCGGCGGCCACCCGGCGGGCGTGCCGGGCCTCCTCCAGGGCCCCGCGCAGGCCCTCCGCCGACGCTACGGCCGCGCTGACGCCCAGCGTGAGGCGCCCGTCGCCGTCGAGGCCCGAGGAGAGCGGCGCCCGTACGGAGGCGAGCAGCGCGTCCGCGTGGAGGCCGAGGGCGGGGGCCGGGCCCTCGTCCTCGCTCTCCGGCAGCGGGCCCGCGGCCAGCGGGACCAGGGCGATCGCCTCGTCGCCGCTGTGCGCGACCGCGATCCGGTCGGCCGACTCGGCGCCGACGGCCGCCGGGTCGACCAGGATCTCCTCCAGGAGCGACTGGGCGACCGGCCCGCTGTCCACGGGGGCCTGGCCGGCCTCCTGGTCCCACTCCACGCGGGCGACGACCACCTGCCAGTGCGGGGCCGTGCCGAGGCCGGGCAGCAGCACCGGGGCGGCGACCCGCAGACGGGCCGCGATCTCGGCGGGCGCGGCGCCCGTCTGCACCAGCTCCAGGACCTCCTGGGCGAGCCGGCGCCGTACCGTACGGGCCGCGTCGCGCCGATCCCGCTCGACGGCGATCAGCTGGGTGACGCCCTGGAGCAGGTCGAGCCGGGCGGCGGGCCAGTCCCCGGCGTCCGCCTCGACGGCCAGCAGCCAGTCCGACAGGACCGTCTCGCGCACGTCCCGGGAGGCGGGAGCGGCGCCCCGGCCGGTGTTGCGGATCGGGAAGAGGGAGTACGCCGTTCCGGCGATGCTCACCCGGTGCGGGCCGCGCCGGCCGGTGCGGGTGGCGGCCAGGTGCTCACCGGCCAGGGTGGCGGCGCGCCCGGCGTCCAGGGGCTCGCCCGCGCCCGCGATCTGGCGGCCGGTGGGGGAGAGGACCCAGGCCCGCAGGTCCAGGTCGGAGCCGAGGAGGTCGAGGACGACCTCGGGTCCGCCGCCCGCCGGTCCGGAGGTCATGAGCCGCCTGTGGCGGTCGACGACGGCCGCCAGGTCGCCGGCCCGCTCGCCGGAGACCTGTCGAACAACATGCTCGGTGATCGTCGCGAACGCAACGGACTCGTTCACTGCGAACAGCGGCAGCCGGTGGCGCAAACACGCCTCCACGAGATCGTCGGGGATGTCGCCGAGCTCGGCCTCGCCCGCCGCGAGCGCGGCCACCCCGGCCGAGGCCAGGATCCGGACGAAGGGCTCGGCGTCGGCCGGGTCCGTCCGCCAGGCGAGGCCGGTCAGCACCAGCTCGCCGCCGGACAGGTACCGGCTGGGGTCCTTGAGGTCCGTCGTCATGACGCCTCGGACGGTCCGGTCCAGCTCGTCCTCGCCGCCGAGCAGGCGCAGCCCGAGCGCGTCGTTCTCCAGCAGTGCGCGCAGCCGCATCGTGTCGCCGCCGTTCCTTCGTTCGGTGATGGTGGGTGTCGCGTTGTCGACGGTGGCGCGGTGCCACCGTTTCCAGGGGGAAACGGAGAGGTTTCTGTTCTCCATCGTTCGTTCGAATCTACAAGACGACGACGGGCACCAGCCAACTCCTTCATGTTTTCGGTGACTGCACCCCGGGCGACAGTGGCTTGTGTACTAGGCCACACACCGCGTGAACAGCACATGAACACGATGTCGAGGGCCGGCCGTCCCCCCGGACCCACTAGCTCGACCCCCGATCACCAGAATCACTAGAAGAGAGCCACCATGGACTTCCTTCGCCCCGCCAGCTGGGAGGAGGCGCTCGCCGCCAAGGCCGAGCACCCCACGGCCGTGCCCATCGCCGGTGGTACCGACGTCATGGTCGAGATCAACTTCGACCACCGGCGCCCCGAGTACCTCCTGGACCTGAACCGTATCGAGCTGCTGCGCGAGTGGGAGGTCGGCGAGGAGAACGTGCGCCTCGGCGCCTCCGTTCCGTACACGCAGATCATGGAGAACCTCCGCGCGGAGCTCCCGGGTCTGGCGCTGGCCTCGCACACGGTCGCCTCCCCGCAGATCCGCAACCGCGGTGGCGTCGGCGGCAACCTCGGCACCGCGTCGCCCGCCGGTGACGCCCACCCGGCCCTGCTCGCCGCGGGCGCCGAGGTCGAGGTCGAGTCGGTGCGCGGCAACCGCTTCATCCCGATCGACGAGTTCTACACGGGCGTGAAGCGCAACGCGCTCCAGCCCGACGAGCTCATCAAGACCGTCCACATCAAGAAGGCGGACGGCCCCCAGCAGTACTCCAAGGTCGGCACCCGCAACGCGATGGTCATCGCCGTCTGCGCCTTCGGCCTGGCCCTGCACCCGGAGACCCGGACCGTGCGCACCGGCATCGGCTCCGCCGCGCCCACCCCGATCCGCGCCAAGGAGGCCGAGGCCTTCCTGAACGCGGCTCTGGAGGAGGGCGGTTTCTGGGACAACGGCAAGATCATCACCCCCTCGATCGCGAAGCAGTTCGCCGACCTCTGCTCGGCCGCCGCCAACCCGATCGACGACGTCCGCGGCACCGCCAAGTACCGGCGCCACGCCGTCGGCATCATGGCTCGCCGCCAGCTCGGCTGGACCTGGGAGCAGTACCGCGGCGCCGGCCGCACGCTTGAGGGAGCTGCATAACCATGCGCGTCAATTTCACGGTCAACGGTCGTCCGCAGGAAGCCGACGACGTCTGGGAGGGCGAGTCCCTCCTCTACGTTCTGCGTGAGCGCCTGGGTCTGCCCGGCTCCAAGAACGCGTGCGAGCAGGGCGAGTGCGGCTCCTGCACGGTCCGCCTCGACGGCGTGCCGGTGTGTTCGTGTCTGGTCGCCGCCGGTCAGGTCGAGGGCCGCGAGGTCGTCACCGTCGAGGGCCTGGCGGAGTACGCCAAGGAGCGCGAGGCGCACGGCGGTTGCGCGAGCGGTGCCTGCGGCACCTCGGTCGACGCCGCCAGGAAGTGGGAGGCGAAGCCCGCCCAGGACTCGCAGACCGGCGAGGGAGTCGAACTCTCCCCGATCCAGCAGGCGTTCATCGACGCCGGCGCCGTCCAGTGCGGTTTCTGCACCCCCGGTCTGCTCGTCGCGGCCGACGAGATGCTGGAGCGCAACCCGTCCCCGACGGACGCGGACATCCGCGAGGCGCTCTCCGGCAACCTCTGCCGCTGCACCGGTTACGAGAAGATCCTCGACGCGGTCCGCCTCGCGGCCGCGCGCCAGGAGCGTCAGGGAGAGGCGGTCTGACGATGGCTCAGAACACCCGTACGGCTCCGGTGGGCACGCCCACCGACGTCACCCAGAACCACACCCAGGGCGGCGTCGGCGCGTCCACGCTCCGCCCCGACGGCACCCTCAAGGTGACCGGCGAGTTCGCCTACTCCTCGGACATGTGGCACGAGGACATGCTGTGGGGCCAGGTCCTGCGCTCCACCGTCGCGCACGCCGAGATCGTGTCCATCGACACCTCCGAGGCCCTCACGACGGACGGCGTCTACGCCGTCCTGACGCACGAGGACCTGCCGGCCGCCAAGAACTACGGCCTGGAGTTCCGGGACACCCCGGTGCTCGCCTACGGCAAGGTCCGGCACCACGGCGAGCCGGTGGCCCTCGTGGCCGCCGACCACCCGGAGACCGCCCGCCGCGCCGCCGCCAAGATCAAGGTCGAGTACCGGGAGCTCCCGGTCATCACGGACGAGGCCTCGGCCACCGCCCCCGACGCGATCCTGGTCCACGAGAACCGCGACGACCACCACGCGGCCCACGTCCCGCACCCCAACATCGTGCACCGCCAGCCGATCATCCGCGGCAACGCCGCCGAGGCCGCCAAGCGCGCCGACGTGATCGTCAAGGGCGAGTACACCTTCGGCATGCAGGACCAGGCCTTCCTCGGCCCGGAGTCCGGCCTCGCCGTGCCGGCCGAGGACGGCGGCATCGACCTGTACGTCGCCACCCAGTGGCTGCACGCGGACCGCGAGCAGATCGCCCCCTGCCTCGGCCTGCCCCAGGACAAGGTCCGGATGACCATGGCCGGCATCGGCGGCGCCTTCGGCGGCCGCGAGGACATCTCCATGCAGATCCTCGCCTCGCTGCTCGCCCTGCGCACCGGCAAGCCCGTCAAGATGGTCTACAACCGGTACGAGTCCTTCTTCGGGCACGTCCACCGGCACCCGGCGAAGCTCTACTACGAGCACGGCGCCACCAAGGACGGCAAGATCACGCACATGAAGTGCAAGATCGTCCTGGACGGCGGCGCCTACGCCTCGTCCACGGTCTCGGTCGTCGGCAACGCCTCCTCCCTCTCGGTCGGCCCGTACGTCATCGACGACGTCGAGATCGAGGCGATCGGCCTCTACACCAACAACCCGCCCTGCGGCGCCATGCGCGGCTTCGGCGCGGTCCAGGCCTGCTTCGCGTACGAGGCCCAGATGGACAAGCTCGCGGCGAAGCTGGGCATGGACCCGGTCGAGTTCCGCCAGCTCAACGCCATGGAGCAGGGCACGATCATGCCGACCGGCCAGGTCGTGGACTCGCCGGCCCCGGTCGCCGAGCTGCTCCGCCGGGTCAAGGCCCGCCCGATGCCGCCGGAGCGCCAGTGGGAGACCGCCGGCGAGGGCGCGGACGTCCGCGCGCTGCCGGGCGGCCTCTCCAACACCTCGCACGGCGAGGGCGTCGTCCGCGGCGTCGGCTACGCCGTCGGCATCAAGAACGTCGGCTTCTCCGAGGGCTTCGACGACTACTCGACCGCGAAGATCCGCCTGGAGGTCATCAACGGCGAGGCCGTCGCCACGGTCCACACCGCGGCGGCCGAGGTCGGCCAGGGCGGCGTCACGATCCACGCGCAGATCGCCCGCACCGAGCTCGGCGTCCAGCAGGTCACGATCCACCCCGCCGACACCCAGGTGGGCTCGGCCGGTTCGACCTCCGCGGGCCGCCAGACGTACATGACCGGCGGCGCCATCAAGAACTCCTGCGAACTCGTCCGCGAGAAGGTCCTGGAGATCGGCCGGCGCAAGTTCGGCTCGTACCACCCGGCGTGGGCCAATGCCGAACTCCTCCTGGAGGGCGGCAAGGTCGTCACCGACGGCGGCGAGGCCCTCGCCACCATCGCGGACGTCCTGGAGGACCAGGCCGTCGAGGTCGAGGAGGAGTGGCGGCACCGTCCGACCCAGGCCTTCGACCGCGTCACCGGCCAGGGCGACGGCCACGTCCAGTACGCCTTCGCCGCGCACCGCGCGGTCGTGGAGGTGGACACCGAGCTCGGTCTCGTGAAGGTGATCGAGCTGGCCTGCGCCCAGGACGTCGGCAAGGCGGTCAACCCGCTCTCCGTGATCGGCCAGATCCAGGGCGGCACCACCCAGGGCCTGGGCGTCGCGGTGATGGAGGAGATCATCGTCGACCCGAAGACCGCGAAGGTGCGCAACCCCTCCTTCACGGACTACCTGATCCCGACCATCCTCGACACGCCGACCATCCCGGTCGACTACCTCGAGCTGGCCGACCCCAACGCGCCGTACGGCGTCCGGGGCATCGGCGAGGCCCCGACCCTGTCGTCCACCCCGGCCGTCCTCGCGGCGATCCGGGCGGCGACGGGCCTGGAGCTCAACAAGACGCCGGTCCGCCCCGAGGCGCTCACCGGCACCCTGTAGGACTCTCCGGGCGGTGCGTGCCTCCCCGGAACGTCACACTTCCACCGCCCGCACCGCCCGGAGCAACTCCCTCTCGGGAAACCCGCATCACCGCAGTACCTCCGCATCACCGCAGTACCAGCATCACCGCAGTACCCACGCTTCACGGCATCACCCGTTCGTCTCGGGCCGTCCCCCGGGTCGTGCAGCCAACGAAATATCCCAAATCCCGCAGCTTCACCGTCAGAGCTTCGAAGTCTGATGCGGGTGCCCCTTTGAACCTTGGGAGTAGGCCCCATGACCCAGTCGTCTGTGGAGCCCAAGACCGCCTCGGAGGACGCGGGCTCCGGCTCCAACGTCCCCGCCGGCCGTTCTTGGCTCGACCGGTACTTTCACATCTCGGAGAGAGGATCCACCGTCGCGACGGAGATCCGCGGCGGCGTCACCACCTTCATGGCGATGGCGTACATTCTCCTGCTCAACCCGATCCTCCTCGGCGGCCCGGACGTCGACAAGCACGTCCTCGCCTCCTCCGCCGTCATCACGGCGACCGCCTTCGCGGCGGCGGTGACCACCCTGCTGATGGGCTTCGTCGGCAAGGTCCCGCTCGTCCTCGCGGCGGGGCTCAGCGTCTCCGGTGTGCTGGCGACCCAGGTCGTCCCGCAGATGACCTGGCCGCAGGCCATGGGCATGTGTGTCGTCTACGGTGTGGTGATCTGCCTCCTGGTGGTCACCGGTCTCCGTGAGATGATCATGAACGCGATCCCGCTGCCGCTCAAGCACGGCATCACCATCGGCATCGGCCTCTTCATCGCGCTGATCGGCTTCAACAAGGCCGGCTTCGTGGGCGCCGGCCCGCAGTTCGGCCCGCCCATCACCCTCGGCGCCGGCGGCGAGCTCGTCGGCTGGCCGGTCCTGATCTTCGCGGTCACCCTGCTCGCGATCTTCGCGCTCCAGGCCCGCAAGATCCCGGGCGCGATCCTCATCGGCATCGTCGCCGGCACCATCGTCTCCCTGATCGTGAACGCGGTCGCCGACATCCCGGCCAAGGGCCCGGGCGCCTGGGCCAACGGCGCCCCGGAGCTCAAGGGCAGCGCGGTCTCCAGCCCGGACTTCTCGCTCTTCGGCGACGTCTCCTTCGGCGGCTGGGGCGACGTCGGCTTCATCACCGTCGGCGTCATCGTCTTCACCCTCGTCCTCGCCGGCTTCTTCGACGCGATGGCCACCATCATCGGCGTCGGCACCGAGGCCAACCTCGCCGACGACAAGGGCCGGATGCCCGGCCTGTCCAAGGCGCTGTTCATCGACGGCGCGGGCGGCGCGATCGGCGGCGTCTCCGGCGCCTCCGGCCAGACCGTCTTCGTGGAGTCCGCCACCGGCGTCGGCGAGGGAGCCCGCACGGGCTTCTCCTCGGTGATCACCGGCCTGTTCTTCGCGGCCGCCATCTTCTTCACCCCGATCACCCAGATCGTGCCCCGTGAGGTCGGCTCCGCCGCCCTGGTCGTCATCGGCGCGATGATGATGATGAACGCCAAGCACGTGAACTGGGGCGACAGCTCCGTCGCGATCCCGGTCTTCCTGACCGTCGTCCTGATGCCGTTCACCTACAGCATCACCCCGGGTGTCGCGGCCGGCGTCATCGCCTACACCGTCATCAAGGTGGCGCAGGGCAAGGCGCGCGAGGTCGGCGCGTTCATGTGGGCCCTCACCGCGATCTTCATCGTGTTCTTCGCCCTTCACCCGATCGAGGGCTGGCTGGGCGTCAGCTGACGCCCGACCCGCCCTCCGCACACTCCAAAGGAGACCGACATGCTGGACATCGCCGAAGAGCTGCACCGGTGGGTCGAGCAGGGACGCGACTTCGCCGTCGCCACCGTGGTGGCGGTCGGCGGCAGCGCGCCCCGGCAGCCGGGAGCCGCCCTCGCCGTCGACGGCGAGGGCACGGCGATCGGATCGGTCTCCGGCGGATGTGTGGAGGGCGCGGTCTACGACCTGTGCGTCCAGGCCCTGGAGGACGGCGAGACCGTCGTCGAGCGCTTCGGCTACAGCGACGAGGACGCCTTCGCGGTCGGCCTGACCTGCGGCGGCATCATCGACATCCTCGTCACCCCGGTCCGCGGCGGGGTCTTCCCCGCCGCGCTGGCCGCCGCCGTCTCGGGGGAGGCGGCGGCCCTGGCGAGGATCGTGGACGGACCGGCGGACCTGTTGGGGCAGGCCCTGCTGGTCCGTCCCGACGGCTCGTACGAGGGGAAGCTCGGCGGCCACCCCGAGCTGGACCGCACCGCGGCCGCCGAGGCCCTGGCGATGCTCGACGCGGGCCGCACCGGCACCGTGGAGATCGGCGAGGACGGCAGTCGCTGCGGACAGCCGCTGACCCTCCTGGTCGAGTCCTCCGTCCCGGCCCCCCGCATGATCGTCTTCGGCGCCATCGACTTCGCCGCCGCCCTCGTCCGGGTCGGCAAGTTCCTCGGCTACCACGTCACCGTCTGCGACGCGCGGCCCGTCTTCGCGACGCCCGCCCGCTTCCCCGAGGCCGACGAGATCGTCGTCGACTGGCCCCACCGCTACCTGGAGTCGACCGAGGTCGACGGCCGGACCGTCCTGTGCGTCCTCACGCACGACGCCAAGTTCGACGTGCCGCTCCTCCAGGCCGCCCTCAGGCTTCCCGTCGCCTACATCGGCGCGATGGGCTCCCGCCGCACCCACGAGGACCGCAACGAGCGCCTCCGCGGGGTCGGCGTCACCGAACTCGAACTCGCCCGGCTGCGCTCCCCGATCGGCCTCGACCTCGGCGCGCGCACGCCCGAGGAGACCGCCCTCTCGATCGGCGCGGAGATCGTCGCCAACCGCCGGGGCGGCAGCGGCGTCTCCCTCACCGGCGCCCACACCCCGATCCACCACGACGGACCCCACCGTCCGGACGGGCTCATAGGCTCGGTCGCGTAGGGCCGGTCGCGTAGGGTCGGCAGCGCAGGGCGTGTCCTTCGGATCACTCCTGGATCCGTTTCCCGGACGGCGGCCGAGAGCTGGGCTAGATTTCCCGCGTGGACCCGCTGACCGCCGAAGACCCCACGCACGTGGGCCCGTACCGCCTCATCGCCCGTCTGGGGGCGGGCGGGATGGGCCTCGTCTACCTCGGCCGCTCCGACGTCGGCCGCACGGTCGCGGTCAAGGTCGTGCAGCCCGAGTACGCCGCCCAGCCGGAGTTCCGCAAGCGCTTCGCCCGCGAGGTGGCGGCGGCCCGGCGGGTGGGCGGGAACTGGACCGCGGACGTCCTCGACGCGGACACGGACCCCGGGGTCGCCGTGCCCTGGGTGGCCACCCAGTACATCGCAGGGCCGGACCTGACCACCGTCGTCGCACGGGACTTCGGGCCGCTGCCCGAGTATTCGGTCCGCGTCCTCGCCAACCGCCTCGCCCTCGCGCTGCGGGTCGTGCACGAGGCGGGCCTGATCCACCGCGACCTCAAACCGTCCAACGTCCTGGTGACCGTCGACGGGCCCCGCGTCATCGACTTCGGCATCGCCCGCGCGATGGACGGCCTGACCGGGGACAGCCTGCACACCCGCACCGGCATGCTGATCGGTTCGCCCGGCTTCATGTCCCCGGAGCAGGTCCGCGGCCTCGAACTCACCCCCGCCAGCGACGTGTTCTGCCTGGGCGCCGTCCTCGTGTACGCCGCCACCGGCCGCCTCCTCTTCGGCGCCACCGACACCGGCCTGAACGCCCACCTCTTCCGGGTCGCCGAGGAGGAGCCCGACCTCACCGGCGTACCGGAGTCGCTGCTCGGCCTCGTCCGCGCCTGCCTGGAGAAGGACCCGGCCGCGCGGCCCACCCCCGAGCGGATCGCCGCCGCCACCGCCGGGGACGGCGGCGGGGTCTGGCTGCCCGGCGAGGTCCTGGTCCAACTGGGCCGCCACGCGGCCGGGTTGTTGGACTACGTCCCCGCCGCACGGACCGAGGCGCCCGCCGCACGGACCGAGGCGCCCGCCGCACGGGCCGAGGCCCCCGCCGACCGGTCCGTGACGGAGACGGCGCCCCGGGCGCAGGCCCGGCCCCCGGCCCCCGCGCACGTCCGCGCCGCCACGCCCGCCGCGTACACCCCCACGGCTCCGGCCCACCAGGACCCCGCCGTGCCACCGCGCCGCCGGGGCGGCCTCGCGGTGATCGCGCTCGCGCAACTGGCGGTACTGCTCGGGGCGATGCAGGACCCGTTCGGCTTCGGTGGGGAGAGCCCGTTCGGCTTCGACAGGGAGGATCCGCGGTCGTACGCCTTCGCGGTCCCCTTCGCCGCGCTGCTGCTGCTCGGCGGGCACCTCGTCGACCGCTTCGGCGGCCGGCGGACGCTGGTCGTCGGCCTCTCGGGGCTCGCGGCGGCCTGTGTGCTCGGCGGCTCCGCCGGTGAGTTCGCCACCCCGGCGCTGATCGTGGCCCGGGTGCTCCAGGGCGGCTTCGGCGCGCTCGTGACGGCGGCGGCGCCGGCCCTGGTGGCCACCGCCTTCCCGGAGCCGAAGGCGCGGGCCAGGGCCTTCGGCGTGTACGTCACGGTCGGTGTCGGCGGGCCGGCCGTCGAGATCTCGACCGGGCTGCTGGGCCGGGGCCCGCTGTTCGGCGTCATCGCGCTCCTCGCCCTGATCGCCCTGGCGGGGGCCCGCGTCCTGCCGCACGACCGGCCGGACCGCGCCGGCACCCGCTTCGACCTGGCCGGGGTCCTGCTGGGCACCCTCGGGGTCGCCCTGCTCCTGTACGGCTCCGTCAAGGCGGCTCCGGGTTGGGGAACCCCGCTGGTCCTGAGTCTGATCTCGGGAGGCGTGGTGCTGCTCGCGGCCTTCCTGGGGTGGCAGGGGGCCGCGTCGGACCCGCTGCTCCCCCCGTACGTCCTCAAGGACCGCGGCCGACTCGGCGCCCTGCTCACCCTGCTCCTCGCCGGCGCCGGCATCCTCGCCCTGGTGCCGGCGCTGGCCTTCATCCTGATGGACCTCGGCTTCTCCCCCCTCCTGACGGGGCTCGCCATGCTGCCGATGGTCGCCGCGACCGCCGTCGGCGCCGTCCTGGTCGCCCCGCGTCTGCCGGCGCATGGCGCGGCGCCCCGTGCCCTCGTCGTGTCGGGCCTGGTGATCACGCCGCTCGGTGTGGCGCTGACCATCGTCGGCATCGAGGGCGGCGGGGGATACGTGGCGCTGCTCCCGTTCATGATCCTCGCGGGCCTCGGCATGGGCCTGGCCTTCATGCCGCTCTTCGTCACCGTGCTCGACGACCGCCTCGGCCGCCGGCACAAGGGGGCGGGCGCGGCCGCGGCCGTCACGGTCCAGACGGTGGGCGTGGGCTTCGGCACGGCGCTGTACGGCGGTTACGGCGGACCGCCCTGGTGGTCGATCGTCCTCCTGCTGCTCGCCGGGCTGACCGGGGGGCTGATGATGAAGTCCGAGGTCCCCGCCTCCTCCGGCGGTCGCTAGCGGGGAACTTCCGCGCGCGTGACCGGGCCGGGTCGGCGGTCCGGAGCCTCCGCATGCCCGGGGACCGTCGCCGGGGCACCTCGCTCGGTACTTAATGCAAGCCAAAAGAAAAGTCGTGTCGGAGGCCTTGACCCTCATACCGGCCAACCGCCAGCATCTGCTGCGGAGTGCGCGCTCCCCATCCCCGAAACCCCCCTCACCCATGAGGAGTTCGAGCCATGCCCGCAGCCGGCACCCGTCTCGCGCCACCCCCACGACCGGGCCCCCGCGCCACCGCCGCCGTCCTCGTCACCGCGCTCCTCGCCGGTCTCCTCGCGCTGGTCGCCGCACCGCCCGCCGCGGCCGCGCCCGTCCTGCTCTCGCAGGGCAGGCCCGCCACCGCCTCCAGCCAGGAGAACGGCGGCACCCCCGCGAGCGCCGCCGTCGACGGCGACCCCGCGACCCGCTGGTCCAGCGCCTTCGCCGATCCGCAGTGGATCCAGGTGGACCTGGGCGCCCCGGCCGCGCTCAGCAGGGTCGACCTGCGCTGGGAGACCGCCCACGCCAAGGCGTACCGCATCGAGCTCTCCACCGACGGCACCACCTGGACGACCGCGTACAGCACGGCGAACGGCCCCGGCGGCGACGAGTCCCTGCCCGTCACCGGCACCGCCCGCTACGTCCGCGTGTACGGCACGGCCCGCGCCACCGCATGGGGCTACTCCCTCTGGGAGTTCCAGGTCCACGGCACCACCGGGACCGGCCCGGCCCTCCCCGGCGGCGGCGACCTCGGGCCGAACGTGCACGTCTTCGACCCGTCCACGCCCGGCATCCAGGCCAAGCTCGACGAGGTCTTCGCCCAGCAGGAGTCGGCCCAGTTCGGCAGCGGCCGGCACGCCTTCCTCTTCAAGCCCGGCACCTACAACGGCCTCAACGCCCAGCTCGGCTTCTACACCCAGATCGCCGGTCTCGGACTGCGCCCCGACGACACCACCGTCAACGGCGACGTGACCGTCGACGCCGGCTGGTTCAACGGGAACGCCACCCAGAACTTCTGGCGCGGTGCCGAGGGCCTCGCCCTCAACCCGGTGAACGGCACCGACCGGTGGGCCGTCGCCCAGGCCTCCTCCTTCCGCCGCATGCATGTCAAGGGCGGCCTCAACCTCGCCCCCAGCGGCTACGGCTGGGCCAGCGGCGGCTACATCGCCGACTCGAAGGTCGACGGCCAGATCGGCAACTACTCGCAGCAGCAGTGGTACACCCGCGACAGCTCGATCGGCGGTTGGTCCAACTCCGTCTGGAACCAGGTCTTCTCCGGCACCGAGGGCGCCCCCGCGCAGGCCTTCCCCGAGCCGAGGTACACCACCCTCGACACCACCCCGGTCTCCCGCGAGAAGCCGTACCTGATCTGGGAGGACAACCAGTACAAGGTCTTCTCCCCGGCCAGGCGGACCGGCGCCCGCGGCACCACCTGGGCGAACGGCACCCCGCAGGGCGAGAAGATCCCGCTGAGCCGGTTCTACGTCGTCAGGCCCGGAACCACGGCCGCCACCGTCAACCAGGCGCTCGACCAGGGCCTCCACCTGCTGTTCACGCCCGGCGTCTACCACGTCGACCGGACGATCACCGTGAACCGCCCCGGCACGATCGTCCTCGGCCTCGGCCTGGCCACGATCGTCCCGGACAACGGCGTCACCGCGATGCGCGTCGCCGACGTCGACGGCGTCCGCCTCGCCGGCTTCCTGATCGACGCCGGCCAGGTGAACTCGCCGAGCCTCCTGGAGGTCGGGCCGCAGAACGCCTCCGCCGACCACGCCGCCGACCCCACCACCGTCCAGGACGTCTACTTCCGCGTCGGCGGCGCCGGCCCCGGAAGGGCGACCGTCGCCCTGGTGGTCAACAACGACGACACGATCGTCGACCACACCTGGGTCTGGCGCGCCGACCACGGCGAGGGCGTCGGCTGGGAGACCAACCGCGCCGACTACGGCGTCCGCGTGTACGGCGACGACGTCCTCGCCACCGGACTCTTCGTCGAGCACTTCAACAAGTACGACGTCGAGTGGTTCGGCGAGCGCGGCCGCACGATCTTCTTCCAGAACGAGAAGGCGTACGACGCCCCGAACCAGGCCGCCGTCCAGGACGGTCCCCACAAGGGCTACGCCGCCTACCGCGTCGACGACTCCGTGACCACCCACGAGGGCTGGGGGCTCGGCAGCTACTGCTACTACAACGTCGACCCGACGATCCGCCAGGACCACGGCTTCCGGGCCCCGGTGCGGCCCGGCGTGAAGTTCCACGACCTGCTGGTCGTCTCGCTCGGCGGCAACGGCCAGTACGAGCACGTGATCAACGACGTGGGCGCCCCGACCTCGGGCACCGCCACCGTGCCGTCCACCGTCGTCTCGTACCCGTGACCGCCGCGAGGTGAGCCGGAGGGCGGCGCGCGCTCAGTGCGCCGCCCTCTCCCGTACGGTCGACGCCCACGCCGGCTGCTCCTCGGCCGGCTCCGCCTCGGCCCGCCGCCCGCCCCGGGCGAAGAAGTCCGCGAGCGGCAGGATCGCCGCGCCGACCGTCACCGCGTCGGGGCCCAGGGTGCCCATGCCGATGCCGACCCGGGCCGCCGGGTACTTCAGGGCGTACTCGGCCGCGTACTTCTTCACCGTCTCCAGGAAGCGGGCGCCGAGCTGGAGGCCCGCCCAGCCGCCGACGAGGATGCGCTCGGGCTGGAAGAGGTTGATCAGATCGGCGAAACCGGCGCCCAGGTACTCGGCGGTCTCCTCCAGGACCTCGATCGCGGTCGAGTCGGGCCCCGTCCCCGCGTCCGCCGGGTACGCGGCCGCCAGCATCGCCGTCAGGGCCGTCTCCTCGTCCGCGCCCGCCGGAGGCCGCCCGCCCGCCTCCCGCCAGCGCTCCAGGAGGGCCTCCGCGCCCGCGTACGCCTCCAGGCAGCCGCGGGCGCCGCAACGGCAGCGGCGGCCCCGGACCCGTACCGTCAGATGACCCCATTCGAGCGCCCGGCCCGGCCCCATCGGGTCGGTGACCACGCAGGCGCCGACGCCCGAGCCGAAGAGCACGACCACGGCGCTGCGCGCCCCCCGTCCGGCGCCGAACCACATCTCGGCCTGGCCCAGGGTCTTGGCGCCGTTGTCGATCCGGTACGGCACCGAGGCCGGCAGGTCCACGCTCTCGCGCAGCAGCCGCTCCAGCGGGACGGCGTCCCAGCCGATGGTCTGGCCGTGCACCACCGCGCCCTCCTCGGCGGTGCGGGCGACGATGCCGGGCACGCCGACGCCGACGCCGAGCAGCCGCTCGGCGGGGACGCCCGCGGTCCTGAGCACCTCCGCGATGCCGGCCCGGACGTGGTCGACGACGACCCCGACCTCGTACCGCTCGTGCGGGTTCGGCCTCTCGACCGCCAAGGGGCGCTCGGTGCGGGCGAGTTCGGTGAGGGCGAGGTCGAACAGCTCGATCCGGATCCGGGTCTCGCCGACGTCCACGCCGATCATGCAGCCGCTGCCGGGGGTGATCCGCAGCAGGGTGCGGGGGCGTCCGCCGGCCGAGTCGACGCTGCCCGCCTCCTCGACGAGGCCCTCCGCGACGAGCTCCGCGACCACGTTGCTGACGGAGCCGGAGCTCAGCCCGGTGGCCGGGCCCAGGGAGAAGCGGCTCATGGGGCCGTCGAAGTACAGGCGCTGGAGGACGGCGGTGCGGTTCTCGCGTCGCAGGTCACGCACGGTGCGGCCGTTCCGCATGGTCACTTGGGCCCCCTGGGGAAGTAGTCCTGCCCGCAACATACCGCCGTCGGGACCCTTGACGCGACCTTCTCTTGAGGTTTAACTCACGTCCTGAAATAAGCCGGGGAGGGGCCGTCGGAGCCTTCACCTCCTGAACGCGGGACGCGACCGCCGCCCCCGCCCTCCCCAGCTCCCCGCCACTCCCCGAAAGGGCCATGAGGAGCCATGCGCAGAATCAGAGCCGCGGCCGCCGGTGCCGTCACCCTCTCCCTCGTCCTCACCGCCGCGGCCTGCGGAGGCGGCTCCCCGGCCGACGGCTCCGGCTCCGGCGGCGGCAAGACCCTCACCTACTGGGCCTCCAACCAGGGCGCGAACCTGGAGGTCGACAAGAAGGTCCTCCGGCCCGAACTCGACCGCTTCGAGAAGGAGACCGGCATCAAGGTCGAGCTGGAGGTGATCCCCTGGTCCGACCTGCTCAACCGCATCCTCACCGCGGCCACCTCCGGCCAGGGCCCCGACGTCCTCAACATCGGCAACACCTGGAGCGCCTCCCTCCAGTCCACCGGCGCCCTGCTGCCCTGGGACGCGAAGAACTTCGAGGCCATCGGAGGCAAGGACCGCTTCGTCGACTCCGCGCTCGGCTCCACCGGCGCCGCCGGCCAGGACCCCGCCGCCGTCCCGCTCTACTCCATGGCCTACGCGCTCTACTACAACAAGAAGATGTTCCGGGACGCCGGCATAGCGAAGCCGCCGGCCACCTGGGACGAACTGATCGCCGACGGCAAGAAGCTCAGCAAGGACGGGAAGTCCGCCATCGGCGTCGAGGGCGGCAACCTCGCCAACAACATCCACCAGGTCTTCGTCCTCGGCAAGCAGCACGGCGCCGACTTCTTCACCCCCGACGGCAAGGCCGACTTCACCTCCGACGGCGCCGTCGCCGCCGTCAAGCAGTACGTCGACCTCATGGCCGCCCACAGGATCGTGGCCCCCGGCAACGCCGAGTACGCCCAGAACCAGTCCCTCGCCGACTTCGCCAAGGACCGCACCGCCATGGTCCTCTGGCAGACCCCCGGCACCACCTTCGCGGCCCAGGGCATGGACCCCGACGAGTGGGGCGTCGCCCCCGCCCCCGTGGCCTCCGGCGCCCCCGGTCAGGGCACGGGGATCAACTCCATGGTCGCCGGCATCAACCTCGCCGTCTTCAAGAACACGAAGAACCGCGAAGGCGCCCTGAAGTTCGTGAAGTTCATGACCGGCGACGCCGAGCAGAAGAAGCTCAACCAGGCCTACGGCTCCATCCCCCCGGTCAAGAGCGCCCAGCAGGACCCCGCCTTCGCCGGCCCCGCCGTCACCGTCCTCAAGCAGACCCTCGCCACCAGCGCCGCCGCCCTGCCGCAGGTCCCCGAGGAGTCCCAGTTCGAGACCGTCGTCGGCACCGCCGTCAAGAAGCTCTTCGCCGACGCCGCCGCCGGCCGCCCGGTCACCACCGAGTCCGTACGCGCCGAGCTCGACAAGGCCCAGCAGCAGATGCCCAAGAAGTGAGCCGGACGCCACCATGACCACCACCGCCATCGAGAAGCCCCCCGGGCGGACCGGGCAGCGGCACACCCCCGGGACGGCCCCGCGCCGGCGCCGCCCCGGGCGGCTCCGGACCCGCGGCCTGCCCTATCTGCTGCTCCTCCCGGCCCTCCTCCTCGAACTCCTCGTCCACCTCCTGCCGATGCTCATCGGCATCACGATGAGCTTCAAGGAGCTCACCCAGTTCTTCATCCGCGACTGGACGTCCGCCCCCTGGGCCGGACTCGGCAACTACACGGTCTCGGTCGACCTCGACGCCCCCGTCGGCGAAGCGCTCCTGAAGTCGTTCCTCACGACCTGCCTCTTCACCCTCTGCTCCGTCGGCCTGTGCTGGCTCCTCGGCACCGCGGCCGCCCTCTTCACACAGGAGACCTTCCGCGGCCGGGGCCTCCTGCGCGCGCTCTTCCTCGTCCCGTACGCCCTGCCGGTCTACGCGGCGGTCATCACCTGGGCGTTCATGTTCCAGCGGGACAACGGCCTGGTGAACCACGTCCTCCACGACCAGCTCGGCATCGGCGACGGCCCCGCCTTCTGGCTCATCGGCGACAACGCCTTCGTCACCCTGCTCGTCGTCTCCGTCTGGAAGGGCTGGCCCTTCGCCTTCCTCGTCCTGACGGCCGGCCTCCAGAACATCCCCCGGGAGGTCTACGAGGCCGCCGCCCTCGACGGCGCGGGCCGGTGGAAGCAGATCCGCCACATCACCCTGCCGTCCCTGCGGCCGGTCAACCAGGTCCTCGTCCTCGTCCTGTTCCTGTGGACCTTCAACGACTTCAACACCCCCTTCGTCCTCTTCGGCAAGGCGGCCCCCGAATCCGCCGACCTGATCTCCCTGCACATCTACCAGTCCTCGTTCCAGACCTGGAACTTCGGCACGGGCTCGGCGATGTCGGTCCTGCTCCTGCTGTTCCTGCTCGCCGTCACGGGGACCTACCTGCTGCTCACCACCCGGGGCCGCCGGGAAAGGAAGGCCGCCGGTGCCCGCTGACAAGAAGCCCCGCTCGCCCATGGCCGCGCCCCGCTCCTTCCTCTGGAGCCGGCGGATCTTCCTCACCCTGCTCACCGGCTTCGTCCTGCTGCCGGTGTACGTGATGGTCTCCAGCTCCCTCAAACCGCTCGCGGACGTCTCGGGGAAGTTCCAGTGGATCCCCTCCGGGCTCACCCTCCGCCCGTACCTCGACATCTGGCGGACCGTCCCGCTCGCCGACTACTTCGTGAACTCGCTGGTCGTCGCGGGCACGGCCACCGTCTGCTCCCTCGTCGTCGCGGTCTTCGCCGCCTACGCCGTCAGCCGCCACGCCTTCCGCGGCAAGCGCGTCTTCACCGTGACGGTGCTCTCCACCCAGATGTTCCCCGGCATCCTCTTCCTGCTGCCGCTCTTCCTCCTCTACGTCGACATCGGCAACGCCACCGGCATCGCGCTCTTCGGCTCGCGCGGCGGTCTGATCCTCACCTATCTGACCTTCTCGCTGCCGTTCTCCATCTGGATGCTCATCGGCTACTTCGACGGCGTCCCGCGCGAACTCGACGAGGCCGCCGAGGTCGACGGCTGCGGCCCGCTCGGCGCCCTCTTCCGCGTCGTCGTCCCCGCCGCGGTCCCCGGCATCGTCGCCGTCGGCGTCTACGCCTTCATGACGGCCTGGGGCGAGGTCCTCTTCGCCTCCGTCATGACGACCGACACCACCCGCACCCTCGCCGTCGGCCTCCAGGGCTACGCCACCCAGAACGACGTCTACTGGAACCAGGTGATGGCCGCCTCCCTCGTGGTGAGTGTCCCCGTCGTCGCCGGGTTCCTGCTCCTCCAGCGCTACCTCGTCACCGGCCTCACCGCGGGCGCGGTCAAGTGACGGCCTCCCGGCCCGAAAGGACTCCCGTGTCAGAACCGCTCGACCTCGCCGCCTTCCCCCCGTCCTTCGCCTGGGGCACCGCCACCTCCGCGTACCAGATCGAGGGCGCCGTCGCCGAGGACGGCCGCGCCCCCTCCATCTGGGACACCTTCTCCCGCGTGCCCGGCGCGATCGACAACGGCGACCACGGCGACACCGCCTGCGACCACTACCACCGCTGGCCCGAGGACATCGCCCTCATGAAGGGCCTCGGCACCGACTCCTACCGGCTCTCCGTCGCCTGGCCCCGCGTCGTCCCCGGCGGCGACGGACCCGTCAACGAGGCCGGGCTCGACTTCTACGACCGGCTCGTCGACGGCCTCCTCGACGCCGGGATCACCCCCTCCGTCACCCTCTACCACTGGGACCTGCCGCAGGCCCTCCAGGACCGCGGCGGCTGGACCGTCCGCGAGACCGCCGAACACCTCGCCGCCTACGCCGGCATCGTCGCGGAACGCCTCGGCGACCGCGTCACCCGGTGGGCCACCCTCAACGAACCCCTCTGCTCCGCCTGGATCGGCCACCTGGAGGGCCGGATGGCACCGGGCCTCACCGACCTCACGGCCGCCGTCCGCGCCTCCTACCACCTGCTCCTCGGCCACGGCCTCGCCACCGCCGCCGTCCGCGCCGCCGCCCCCGGAGCCCGGGTCGGCCTGGTCACCAACCACTCCACCGTCGCGCCCGCGAGCACCCGCCCCGAGGACGTCGCCGCCGCCGCCCGCATGGACGGCCACACCAACCGCTGGTGGCTCGACCCGGTCTTCGGCCGCGGCTTCCCCGCCGACATGCGCGAGCTGTACGGCGTCGAACTCCCGGAGCGACAGGGCGACATGGAGGCCGTCGCCGCCCCGCTCGACTGGCACGGGCTCAACTACTACTTCCCGGTCACCGTCGCCGACGACCCGACGGGCCCCGTCCCGTACGCCCGCGAGGTCCGCCTCCCCGGCGTGCCCCGCACCGGCATGGACTGGCAGATCGACGCGGGCGGCCTGGAGGCCTTCCTGCTGCGCCTCACCGAGGACTACGGCGCGCGCAGGCTGTACGTCACCGAGAACGGCTCGGCCTTCCCCGACACCACGGGACCCGACGGCGAGGTCCACGACCCGGAGCGCACCCGCTACCTGGAGGAGCACCTCGCCGCCTGCGCCCGCGCCCTGCGCAAGGGCGTCCCGCTCGCCGGGTACTACGCCTGGTCCCTCCTCGACAACTTCGAGTGGGCCTACGGCTACGACAAGCGCTTCGGGCTCGTCCACGTCGACTACGCGACCCAGCGCCGCACCGTGAAGACGAGCGGGCGGCGGTACGCGGAGATCGTCGCCGCCCATCGCGCGCTGCACGCCCGCTAGTTCCCCCCCAGCGCCCGGAGCCGGGCGCGGGGGACCGGCCGCCCGTACGAGCGGCCGGTTTCCGGCCGTTCCCGCCCGGCCCCGTCCTTCCGAGGACGGGGCCGGGCGCGCGTGCTGCGGGGGATCAGGCCTTCCGGAGGCCACTGAGCAGCAGCTCGGCCAGCTGCTCGTAGGCCTCGGCGTCGGCGAGGCCGGTCGCCGCGGCCACCTGGCGCCGCTGGATGCGGACCATCACCGAGGAGATGACGTCCGCCGCGAAGGTCACGTGCACCTCGCGGAACACGCCGGCCCGCACGCCCTCCTCGATGAGCTGCTGCACCCGGCCGGCCGCCGCCCGGGTGTTCCGCTCGTACACCTCCGCCGCCGGCTCGAAGGCCGCCACGTCGTCGAAGAACTGCGGCGAGACGGGCGCCAGCTCGGCCGAGACCGCCCGCAGATAGGCGGACAGCCGCTCGGCCGGATCCGCCGCGGCGGCGAGCACCGCCTCGACCCGGGCCGTGGCGCGCCGGAAGAAGTGCACGACCGCCGCCCGGACCAGCTGCTCCTTGCTGCCGGCCAGGCCGTACAGGGTCCGCTTCGAGCAGCGCAGCCGCGCGGCGAGGTCGTCGAGCGTCAGTCGGGCGAAGCCCTCGCCGACGAGGAGGGCGACGAGTTCCTCGAACAGGGCGGAGCGGCGTGCCGCTCCGCGCCCCGTCAGCTTGGGGGCGTCGGCGGCGGAGGTCTCGATCACCCCGCCAGTATTCCAGGCCGTCCTTCCGGGGGGTTACGCCGTCACCCTTCTGCGCTACGCTAACCGGTACTGTAGTACCTCCCCCAGTACCACTTTGCGCGCCGCTGGAGTCGCCATGGATGTCGACCGCCTGCTTCCCACCCCCGAGGCAGCGGACCTCATCGCCCTCACCCGGGAGATCGCCGACAAGGAGCTCTCTCCCCGGGTGGACGAGCACGAGGCCGCCGAGACCTATCCCGAGGGGCTCTTCGCCACCCTCGGCGAGGCGGGGCTCCTCGGCCTCCCGTACCCCGAGGAGTACGGCGGCGGAGGCCAGCCCTACGAGGTGTACCTCCAGGTCCTGGAGGAGCTCGCCGCGCGCTGGGCCGCCGTCGGCGTCGCCACCAGCGTCCACACCCTCGCCAGCCACCCCCTGCACACCTTCGGCACCCCGGAGCAGAAGGAGCGCTGGCTCCCCGCGATCCTCGAGGGCCGGACCATCGGCGGCTACAGCCTCTCCGAGCCGCAGGCCGGCTCCGACGCCGCCGCCCTCACCTGCAGGGCCGAGCGCCAGGAGGACGGCAGCGGCTACCGCGTCACCGGCACCAAGGCCTGGATCACCCACGGCGGCAAGGCGGACTTCTACGCCCTTTTCGCCCGCACCGCCCCCGGCAGCCACGGCATCTCCTGCTTCCTCGCCCCCGGCGCCACCGAGGGCCTGAGCTTCGGCGCCCCCGAGCGCAAGATGGGCCTCCAGGCCGTGCCGACGACGGCGGCGTACTGGGACGGCGCCCTCATCGAGGAGGACCGGCGCATCGGGGACGAGGGCCAGGGCCTCCAGATCGCCTTCAGCGCCCTCGACAGCGGCCGCCTCGGCATCGCCGCCTGCGCCACCGGCCTCGCCCAGGCCGCGCTGGACGCCGCCGTGGTGTACGCCAACGAGCGCACCACCTTCGGCCGCCGGATCGTCGACCACCAGGGCCTCGGCTTCCTCCTCGCCGACATGGCCGCCGCCGTCGACGCCGCCCGCGCCACCTACCTGGACGCGGCCCGCCGCCGCGACCTCGGCCGCCCCTTCAGCCGTCAGGCCAGCGCGGCCAAGCTCATCGCCACCGACACGGCGATGAAGGTCACCACGGACGCCGTCCAGGTCTTCGGCGGCTACGGCTACACCCGCGACTTCCCCGTCGAGCGCTACATGCGCGAGGCGAAGATCATGCAGATCTTCGAGGGGACGAACCAGATCCAGCGCCTCGTCATCAGCCGGGGGCTCGCCCGCACGGCGTGACCCCGGAGTCCGTCCGCCCCCGGCCGCAGCGGAGCGCCGGGGGCGGACGCATGCCCCCGGTCACCGCCTGCCCCCGACCGCCGCGAGCAGCGCCACGGCCGTCGCCGCCGTCAGGGCGGCCGGGAGCGACCGCGCCGCCAGGGGGCCGGCGGCCGCGGCCCCCAGGGCGAAACCGGTGATCTTGAGACTGGCGCCGGTGGTGAAGACCTGACCGCGCAGATGCTCCGGGGACTCCCGGTGCCGCACCGCGAACAGGGCGGTGAGCTGGGGCCCCTCGCCGAGCCCCGCGACGAGGAAGGCAGCCACCAGGGCCACGGGCCCGCCGGTCAGGGCGAGGGCGGGCGCGACCGCCTGGACCAGCGCCCCGGCCCGTACGAGCGCGTCGGGGGAGAGGGCGGGCGGGAACCGGGCGAGCAGGGCGTTCGCCACGAGGGCGGAGACCGCCGTGCAGGAGAGCAGCACCGCCCCGCGCCCGGCTCCACCGAGGACCCGCTCGCCCAGCAGCGGGACGCAGGCCGTCACCATGCCCTGGGCGACACAGGTGACGACCGAGGTACGGGTCGCCCGGACGAGACTCCGGTTCCGGAGGACGGCCCGTGTCCCGGAGACCAGGACGCGGAGCACCGGGGCCGGACGCGTGAGCGGGGGCGCGGCGGCCGGCTCGGCGCGCCCGTGCGGGGCACGCCCGGTGTGCCCGTCCCCGGCCCGCTCCCGCGCGGGGAGCAGCCACGCCGCGGGAGTCGCCGAGGCGACGAGGGCCGCCGCGAGGACCACCGCCGTCGGTGCTCCCAGTGCCTCCGCCGCCCCGCCCGCGAGGGCCGGGCCCGCCAGGGCCGCCGCGCCGAAGGTCATCGTGTCCAGCGCGTTCGCCCGGGACAGCCGGTCGCCCGCCACCCGGGGCAACTGGGCGGACCAGCCTCCCGAGAGGGCCGGGCCCGCCAGGCCCGTGAGGACCGCCGTCGCCACGGTGACGGCGAACGGCAGCCGGCCGAGCCCCGCGAGGACGAGCGTCAGGCCCGCCGCGTACAGGACGAGCGCCCCGGCGAGCAGCCGGCCCGGGCGGGCCGCCCCGTCGAGGAGCGCGCCGAGCACCGGTCCGCCGAGGGCGGCGGAGACGCTGACGGCCGCGAGCAGCGCCGACGCCTCGGCGGTGGATCCGGCGAGGGCGAAGCCGGTGAGGAGCAGCGCCGGTCCGGCCGCCTCGTCCCCGACGCGGGCCACCAGCGCCCCGGCCAGAAAGGTAGGGGTCCGCATCCGCAGGACAGTACGGAGGTAACTCAAAACTCCACAAGTTGCGTTACATTCCAGGGGTGTTCGACGACGACCGGTCCACCCGCCACTCCGTCCTGACGACGGCCCGCCGCGCCGCCGCCCTCGTCAACGTCCTCGCCGACGACCGGCTTGACCCGGGCGAGGTCGCCGCCGTGCTCCTGGAGTACGGGGAGGCCGGCCCCGTCGAGCTCGGTCCCGAGGAGGTGGCCGGGATGCGGGCGGCCGCCGCCCTGCTGCGGGAGGTCTTCGCCGCCGCGACCGCCGACGAGGCCGCCGCCGTCCTGAACCGGCTCCTGCGGGAGCACACCGGGCCGCTCCGGCTGACCTCGCACGGCGGCACCGCCCCCTGGCACGCGCACGTCGACCGGGACGACGACGCGCCCTGGGCCGAGTGGCTGCTCGCCTCGTCCTGTCTGGCACTCGCCGTCCTCGTCTGGGACCGGCAGCGCCCGCCCGGCAGGGCGTGCGCGTCGGGCAGCTGCCGGAACGTCTTCGTCTCGCAGGGAAGCGGGCCCGAGCGCCGCTACTGCTCCCGCCGCTGCGCCACCCGCGAGCGGGTCGCCGCCCACCGGGGACGGCACTCAGGCGGCGGGACGCAGGGCCCCGCCTGACCCGGCCCTCCGGAGCAGCGCCGCGATCTCCGTCAGGCCGTGCCGTTCGGCGTGCTGGAGCGCCGTGCGGCCGTACGGGTCGGGGAGCTCGGGGTCGGCGCCCGCGGTGAGCAGGAGGGCGACGACGTCCTGGTGCGCGCGGGCGCCCGAGCCGAGGATCACGGCCTCCAGGAGCGCCGTCCAGCCGAGCCGGTTGACGTGGTCGACGTCGATCGCGGTCTCGTGGAGCACGGCGCGGACGTACGGCACGTGGCCGCGTTCCGCGGCGGGGATGAGGGCGGTGCCGCCGTGGCGGTTGGTCAGCTTCAGGTCGGGGCCCGCCGGGAGCAGGGCCCGCATCATGGCGACGCTGCCCGTGACGCCGGTGACCAGCCACGGGCTGTCGGACCGGTCGTCCTGCGCGTTCGGGTCGGCGCCCGCGGCGAGGAGGGCCCGCGCGGCGGGGACGTGGTCGCGCAGCGCGGCCCGCAGCAGCGGGGTGCGGCGGTGCCGGTCCCGGGCCTCGACGCGGGCGCCCGCGTCGAGGGCCGCGCGGACGGCGACGGCGTCACCGTGCGCGGCGGCCGCCAGGAGGGTGTGGTCGAGCGCGTTCATGGCGGGTTTCCTCGTACGCGGGCGTCTGCCCGGGGACTTACTTGCCGAGCGAGGCGACGCCGGCCTGGGCGAACTTCTCGTCGAGGTCGCCCGAGGGGGCGCCGGCGACGCCGATGCCCGCGATCGGGGCGCCCTTGGCGGTGACCGGGGCGCCGCCGGCGAGGAAGAGGGTGCCGGGGATGTCCTTCAGGGTCGGCGCGTTCGTGAGGCGCTTGGCCAGCTCGGAGGTGGGGGCGTTCCAGGAGACGGCGGTGTACGCCTTCTTCACGGCCGACTCGTAGGACTGCGGGCCCGCGCCGTCGCCGCGCAGGGTGACGAGGGTGTTGCCGTTGCGGTCCACGACCGCCACGGACACCCGCTGGTTCTCCTGCTCGGCGGCGTCCAGGGCCGCCTGCGCGGCCTTCGTGGCGGCCTCGACCGTCAGGTGCGTGGAGCGCGTCGTGTTCTTGTTCTTGGCGTCCGCCTCGGCGGTGGCGGCGGCCGGCGCGGCCGCCGTGTCCTCGCCGGTGGCGCTCGCGGAGTAGGCCCCGAAGCCGCCGAGGGCGAGGGCGGCGACGATCGCGCCACCGGTCACGACTCGGGTGCGCGAGGGGGCCTTCTTCACGTGCTTCATGGGGTCTGCTCCAGTGGACTCGGGGAACCGCGGGGGCCGTCGGGAAGCCGTGGCCCGCTCTGTCCTCCATCCTGGTGCCGTACCCTGCCGTCTCCCGTCGTCGTCCCGGCTGCACCCGGCGCCCCGGGCGGTGGACCCCGGGGTCATCCGATCGGTCGACCCCCGGCCTCCTCCCCCCACCGCGCGGCCGGTTCGGTGAGGGCCCCCGCCGCGCCGCGGCAGCCGACCGCGCGCCGTCATCAACCACGACGACAAGTACCCGCTCAGAAAAGCCTTCTGATGTGTGGTCAGACCTGATCGGCGGTCGGGTCGGCCCCGCCGCCGTACGGCCCGGCGAAGAGGAGCCGGCCCCCGGCTCGGCCTCCGCTTCCGGGGGCGGCACACACGGTTCTATGGTGGGCGGCGCAGATCGCGCGGACCGCGCGGTCCTCCGCGGGCACGCGCCCGATCCGGCGGCCATCCCGGCGGCAGGGTCGCACCCGCACGACACGAACGAGGAGTTCCATGGACATCGCCGGCTCCGCCGCTCTCGTCACCGGCGCCGCTTCCGGCCTCGGCGCCGCCACCGCCGCCGCACTCGCCGCGCGCGGCGCCACCGTCTACGGCCTGGACCTGGACAAGGCCGTGGCCGCCGCCGGGCCGCTGCCCGAGGGCGTGCAGCTGCTCGCCGCGGACGTCACCGACGAGGACCAGGTCCGCGAGGCGCTCGCCGCGATCGACGCCGACGGCGCCGAGCTGCGGCTCGCCGTGAACTGCGCGGGCATCGCCCCCTCCGCCCGCATCCTGGGCCGCAAGGGACCGCACGACCTCGACCTGTTCCGTACGGTGCTCAACGTCAACCTGCTCGGCACCTTCAACGTGATGCGGCTCGCCGCCGAGGCCATCGCCCGCCACGAGCCCGACGAGCACGGCCAGCGCGGCCTCGTCGTCAACACCGCGTCCATCGCCGCCTTCGAGGGCCAGGTCGGACAGATCGCGTACGCCGCCTCCAAGGCGGGCGTCGCGGGGATGACCGTCACCGCCGCACGTGACCTGGCGCAGTTCGGCATCCGGGTCGTCACCATCGCCCCCGGCATCGTCGACACCCCGATGATGGCCGGCTTCGGCGAGGACGTCCGGGCCGGTCTCGCCGCGAGCGTCACCTTCCCGCAGCGCCTCGCGCGTCCGGAGGAGTACGCCCGGCTCGTGACGATGATCGCCGAGCACGACTACCTCAACGGCGAGACGATTCGCATGGACGGCGCCCTCCGCATGAGCGCCCGCTGAGCCTCCGTACCCCCACTACAGCACTCGGTGCCGGATTCTTCCGGCACCGAGTGCTGTAAGGGTCCGTCCGGGTGTTAGGTTCGAGCCATGGGAACAGCCTCGACGAACTCCACGAAGCCCGCGATGCGGGACTCCCTCATCGCCGCGGCCTTCCAGCTCTTCCTGGAGCGGGGCTACGAGCAGACCACCGTCGACGACATCGTCACGCTCGCGGGCGTCGGCCGGCGGTCCTTCTTCCGGTACTTCCCGTCCAAGGAGGACGTGGTCTTCCCCGACCACGAGCAGTGCCTCGCCGACATGACCCGCTTCCTCGCCGCGAGCGCCGACTCCGACGACCCGGTGGTCCGGGTCTGCGACGCCGCCCGGCTCGTCATGCGGATGTACGCCGAGAACCCCACCTTCTCCGTGCAGCGCTACCGGCTCACCCGCGAGGTGGCCGGACTGCGCACGTACGAGCTGTCGGTGGTCTGGCGGTACGAGAAGACCCTCGGCGACTACCTGCGCACCCGCTGGGCCGACCGCAGGGACGGCACCCTGCGCGCCAACGTCGTCGCGGCGGCCGTGGTCGCCGCGCACAACCACGCCCTGCGGCACTGGCTGCGCTCGGGCGGCGAGGGCGACCCGCTGGCCGAGGTGGACGGGGCCCTGGAGTTCGTCCGCGCCACCTGGGCCACCGGCGGCCAGGCGGCGGACGCGCCGGCCGAGGAGGCCGAGGACGTCGTCGTGGTGATCACCAAGCGCTCCACCCCCATGTGGCGCGTGGTGCGCGAGGTGGAGTCGAGCCTCGGCGAGGGCTGAGGGGTCACCGGGGGATCTCAGGAGGGTCACCGAACGGCCTCGGGGTCCTCAGTATCTCGAATTGAGGGAACTCAGGTCTTTATTTGGTGGCACTCAGTGCCATATCTTTGCTCCATGCACGGTCGAGCCGCCGAGTGCAAGGAGAAGGCATCGTGTTCCACACGGGAATGAGGAGCGGGACCGCCGTCCAGGCCGAGGAGTCGGCCCCCGAGTCCGAGCTGTACTTCCAGCGCTGCCGCTGGTGCCACACCACGACGTTCCAGCGTCTGCTCTGCCCGACCTGCGGGTCGACCGACCTGGCGCCCGAACTCAGCGGGGGTGAGGGCGTGATATCCGTACGGCGCGGGGTCGCGGCCGCCGACGCCGACCTCTGGCCGGTCCACATGACGGAGGGCTTCGTCGTCCGCTGCCGCGTCGACGGACCGCTGCACGCCGTGCGCCCCGGGGTCCGGGTCAAGCTCGCCGGCGCCGCCTCCGCCGGGCGCAGGCCGGTCGTGCGGCTCTGCGAGGAGGTCCCGCTCGACGGCTGGTACTGAGCGCCGGGTGAGTACACGAAGAAGGGGCGGGGGGGGGCGCGGGCCCCCCCCCCCCCCCGGGGCCCGGGGGGGGGGGGGGGGGGGGCCCCCCCCCCCCCCCCCCCCCCTTCCTGCTCCGGTCGGGGGCCGGCGTCCGCCGACCCCCGACCGGCACGGATCAGCGCGCGCCGATCTCGTCCGTCAGCTGCGGCAGCACCTCGAAGAGGTCGCCGACCACGCCGTAGTCGACCAGGTCGAAGATCGGGGCCTCGGGGTCCTTGTTGACCGCGACGATCGTCTTCGAGGTCTGCATGCCGGCCCGGTGCTGGATCGCGCCGGAGATGCCCGCCGCCACGTACAGCTGCGGGGAGACCTGCTTGCCGGTCTGGCCGACCTGGTTGGAGTGCGGGTACCAGCCGGCGTCCACGGCGGCCCGGGAGGCGCCGACGGCCGCGCCGAGCGAGTCGGCCAGCTTCTCGACGACCGAGAAGCCCTCGGCCGCGCCGACGCCGCGACCGCCGGAGACCACGATCGCGGACTCGGTCAGCTCGGGACGGCCGGTGGAGACGCGCGGGGTGCGCGAGACGACCTTGGCGGCGTTGCCGGTGAAGGCCACCGTGACGTTCTCGACCGCGCCGGCGGCCGGAGCGGCCTCCGGGGCCGCGGAGTTCGGCTTGACGGTGATGACCGGGACGCCGTGCGAGACGATGGACTTCACCTGGTACGAGGCGGCGAAGACGGACTGCGTGGCGACGGGGCCCTTGTCGCCGGCCTCCAGCTCCACGGCGTCGGTGATCAGGCCGGAGCCGAGGCGGAGCGCGACACGGGCCGCGATCTCCTTGCCCTCGCCGGAGGAGGTCACCAGGACGGCGGCCACCCCCTTCTCCTTCGCGATCTGGGCGAGCGCGTCGACCTTCGGGACGACGAGCTGCTCGGTGAACTCGGCGCCGTCCGCGACGTACACGGTGGCCGCGCCGTACTCGCCGGCCGTGGCGGCGATCGAGGCGGCGGCCTCGCCGGCGCCGAGGACGACCGCCGAGGGCTCGCCGACGCGGCGGGCCAGCGTCAGCAGTTCGAGGGCGGGCTTGCGGACCGCACCGTCGGCGTGGTCCACGAGAACCAGGATCTCAGCCATGATTCCTTGCTCCTGAGGTGGGGTGACGGTGGGTCAGATGAACTTCTGGCCGGCGAGGAAGGCGGCGAGCTGCTTGCCGCCGTCGCCCTCGTCCGTGATGATCGTGCCCTGGGTGCGGGCCGGGCGGGCGGCCACGGCGTCGACCAGGGTCCAGGACCCGGCGAGGCCGACCTCGTCGGCGTCGATGTCCAGGTCGTCCAGGTCCAGCTCCTCGACCGGCTTCTTCTTGGCGGCCATGATCCCCTTGAAGGAGGGGTAACGGGCCTCGCCGGACTGGTCGGTGACCGAGACGACGGCCGGCAGCGGGGCCTCCAGGAGCTCGGTGGCGGCGTCGCCGTCACGGCGGCCCTTGACCAGGCCGTCCTCGACGGAGAGCTCGGACAGCAGGGTGACCTGCGGCAGGCTCAGGCGCTCGGCGAGCAGCGCGGGCAGGACGCCCATCGTGCCGTCGGTCGAGGCCATGCCGCAGACGACCAGGTCGAAGCCGGTCTTCTCCAGGGCCTTGGCCAGGATCGCGGAGGTCGCGATGACGTCGGAGCCGTGGATGGACTCGTCGTTGACGTGGACGGCCTTGTCGGCGCCCATCGACAGCGCCTTGCGCAGCGCGTCCTTGGCGTCGTCCGGGCCGACCGTCACGACGGTCACCTCGGCGTCGTCGGACTCCTCCGAGATGCGCAGGGCCTGCTCGACCGCGTACTCGTCGAGCTCCGACAGCAGGCCGTCCACGGCCTCGCGGTCGGTCGTCAGGTCGTCGGCGAAACCGCGGTCGCCGGTCGCGTCGGGGACGTACTTCACACAGACAGCGATCTTCAGGGTCACGGCCTGTCTCCTTTCGAGGGGCTGGTGGTTACGGGAGGTTGCGGGCCATGACGATGCGCTGGACCTGGTTGGTGCCCTCGTAGATCTGGGTGATCTTGGCGTCGCGCATCATGCGCTCGACGGG